>JAKLHB010000113.1 GCA_022710345.1 Planctomycetota bacterium | reverse complement strand
AGTGATTTGCTTTTTGGTCTTGGCACCTATTGAGGAATTTTTTAAATATTCCGTAGTGAAGGTATTTATTTACCCCAAAGAGCAATTTGATGAACCCATGGATGGCGTTGTTTATATGGCTGCTGCAGCAGTGGGATTTTCAGCCATTACGAATGTGATGTATCTTGTGCAAAATCCTGATAATACCAGCATTGTAGGCATTTTGCGGGGAATTCTTGCTACGCCAGCTCACGTCATTTTCTCAGGATTTATTGGAGTGCAGCTTGGAAAAGCAAAATTTACTGCAAGCTATCTACAAGCAGGCTCTCGCATTGTCAAGGGTTTTGTGATTGCTATTTTGTTGCATGGTCTTTATAATACCCTTATCTTTAGCAAAATTTTAACCTTCGCAGCAATTCCATTGCTCGTCGTGGCAGGATATTTCCTGTTGCGTCAAATCAATCAACTGAATGAAGTATCTCCCTTCAAAAAATAGAAGTATGGTCGGAATGCTATGAACTTAAGGGGGTACCTTGTTACATCAATACCTGCGTATAGCTGTGAGCAAATGTCTGCTTAAGTAAGAGCCTTGGAAAGCAGCAGAGCAATAGCTTGTTCCGACCTTTTTCGAAATATGACCAAGCAATTGTATTGGATATTCTTAGGTTTGCTGCCAATCGTTTATATTCCTTGGGGAGGTAATCCTCAATTACCACGGCTTTTTGTTGTTACTTTGGCAATTACAATAGGTTTGGGAATCATCCTTTTCAAGCTTTACCATAGTGAACGATTGGCGTTTGGATGGCAATCTTGGCTGTGGATTGCCTTTTTAGTGGCATTAGGCATATCGTGCATTTATGCAGATGATGCTGTCGCTGCTGCCCAACGTTTTTTTTTATGGTTGGTATTAGCATTGTTGCATGCGACAAGCTTACTTGATAGCCCAAAGGCATGGAACAACTTCACTTTTCTGTTTGTTGCCACTGCTGCTCTAGCTGCTTGCTGGGGTATATTGCAATCTTTCAACCCAATTTATATCAATACTTACCCTGCTTTTGTTTCTACTTTTGGAAATATTAACCTGGCAGGCTCTTGCATGGCAATTGCGCTGATACTTGCAACTTTTCCAAACCATACCTCAAGTAGAACATTGTTTTGGACTAAATGGGTATTGAGTGCCATTCTTGTCATTTATTTAGTCCGGACTGGAAGCAGGGCTGCATGGATTGCTGTGGCCGCAGGGTTCTGTGCATTTGGGACAATTCGTATGTTTCAATGGAAAAAACTAGCTTGGAGCAAGATATTAAAATATACAGGGCTAGTTTTAGGAATTCTCAGCCTAGCGATCTTTCAATCAGATACCCGTAGCAAATTTATAGAACGGTGGCAAGAATTGTTTCATTGGCAACAAGGTTCTGTTTTGGTAAGATATAAAATATGGAATTCTACTTGTATGATGATTGCTCAACATCCTTTTGGGGTTGGGCTTGGCCAATTTAGCCACTCTTTCTATAAATATCGAGATCCTTTAGAATACAAAGTATCTCAAGGACGAGTTGTTGATCATCCTCATAATAGTTGGCTGCTCATCTTGGCAGAAGCAGGCTGGCTGGCTTTTGTCTTGTTTCTGGCTTTGGTTGGCTATATTGGAATTGCTTTGCTTCAGAAAATTCGAGCTCCTGATATTTGGACTTCTCAAGCAGCCATCACTCTATGGAGCGCTTGGCTTGCATTGCTGGTTTTGAGTTTAGTAACAGAGCCTTGGCTTAATTTAGAAACAGGGATTTTGTTACCATTGATGAGTTCTTGGGTTGCGTATAGTGACAAACTACGTTGCATGCAAATCAATAAAACGCTACGCATGATTGTCACTACAAGTATTTGCTTTTTGGTTATATGGCTATGGGCAAAAATGTTATGCCCTTGGATTGCTGATATATACTTTGACTTGGGGCAGCAAAAGCTTAAAGCACATCATTATTCCAAAGCAGAGCAATATTTAGCCAATGCTGTGGCTTGGCATCCCCATAGTTTGTATCAACTGGAATTGGGCAGATCTCTTTGGGTACAAAAAAAATATGTGGAGGCTGTTCCAGTTTTTCAAAAAACTATTGCAAATGGGCCAGAACTCGAAGCTGCCTATATTGATTTAGGACTTGCTTTGTCTTTGGACAATCGGCATAGCGAAGCTATTGCGATCTGGCGTAAAGCCCAAGCATATTTCCCTGCTAGTACATTGATATACCAAAATTTGGTAGAATTACTTTTGCACCTCAAAGAAGGCAATTGGGCTTTGGATTATTTATTTCGTTGGCAGCAGCATTATCCCAATATTGTTCATGAACCAAGTTATCAGATTCAGCTTGGTCGTGCTCATGAAGCTTGCAAAGATGCTAAAGCAGCAATGCTTTGCTATATCAAAGCAAAAGAATTAAATCCCAATGATGCAAACGCTAGTTTATACCTGGGGAGATTGATGCAGAAGTCAGAATTTTGGGATTCTGCGCTCACTCATTTTCAAGAAGCAGTGCGTTTGGGAAATGCTGAAGAGCGCATGTTTGCTTATTGTGGGGTTGCTACCATTCTCGAACATGAAGGCCAGCAAAAATTGGCAATTACCCATTATTTGAAAGCTCGCCAAGCTTGTCCGGAACATTATCTGCCCTGCCTTTATCTTGCCCAAGTTGCTTTAGAATATCAACAAAATGAATTTGCTCTAAAATATTTGCAGGAAGCAAAAAAATTAGGCTTCCGCGACTGGGATTGCCTGGATTATTCCTTGCAAAAGCTTACCCGGAGCGCACTCTATCAAAATTTCATCAAATAAAAGGACAAACTTTCATGAAACGAAAACCCGAGGAAATCCGAGCAGCTATGCAAAAATTAGAGGAGCGATTTGACGGTGGAGAGATTTCGGAAAAAGTTTTTTCAATGCGCTATCAAACGCTCAAAGACGAATTATCTGAATCCCAGGTCTCGAATCTCAAGAAAACAATGTCTCGTCCACGTATGATCAGATTAGGACAAGGGATTACTTGCCGCCAATATCTGGCTATGGAACTTGCCGGACATTATCGTATCCTCAAAGAATTGGGCAGAGGTGGCATGGGCATTGTTTATCAAGCTGAAGATATCAATTTCAAAGGCCAGCGTGTTGTGGCTATTAAAGTGCTACCTCAACATTTAAGCCAAATTCCAGAAACATTAGAGGACTTTAAGCGCGAATTTCTTACAGCCTGCCAATTGGTACATCAAAATGTATGTGCTATGTATGAATTTGGGCAAGATAATGACCTAGAAACCTATTTTTTAGTTATTGAGTTTTTAGATGGGACGACATTATGCGATCTTTTAGTGAAACACAAACGCTATGGATTCCGCCAAGCCTTGCCAATCATTGAGCAAATGGCAGCCGGCTTAGATTTTGCCCATAGCAAAAGTATTTTACATTTGGATATGAAGCCAGCAAATATCATGATTTTACCATCTGGACAGGTCAAAATCATGGATTTTGGATTGGCTCAAAAAATACATCCAAATAAAACTCATATTAGCTTGCCTAAAACCTTTGGGACCCCTTTATATCTAGCACCAGAGCAGCTCTTATCCGGAGAGCGCAATATTGTTCGTCCAACAACAGATCTTTGGTCATTGGCTGTGATTGTCTATGAAATGTTGATGGGCGAAACTCCATTTAAGGGAAATTCGGTATTGCAATTGGGGCATTGTATTGTTAGCACAGACCCTAAGCCCATTTCCACAATACCAGCGATAGCATGGATGGCTATTGCAAAGGCAATGTCTAAAGATCCTCAAAAACGCTTTAGCACTTGTAAAGAATTTTATGAAGCACTCATTGCTACAAGCGAGCCTATTCGAGTGAGTGGTAGTTTAGGTTCTAGCCAAATCCAAAGCCTGTCTCAAAGTGGCATCAATCCCTCGATTTCAGCAATAGCCAACGCGCCTACTATGATTCAGCCAGGCCAGCCGCCGAGTGGACTCCATGCATCCCAAATCATGCATCGTTTGATTTGGGTGTTGGTGATTGTAGGGTTAGGGCTGATCAGCTTTTTCTTAAGCCAAATTTTGCTAGAAAAAAGCTCGCCTGTATCTCAGCCATTCGCCAATCCAAATTTTGTTGGAAGCCCAGATCCATGGGATGATCGAAATTTGGATTTGCCAGTAGATATACATCAAGCATGCTGGTCGGTGGATAAAAATGTCTGGGATTTTACTTCTCCTGCATGGGAAACTTTAACTCTCATGCAACAAATTCGGTATGCTCGTGCTTATCAAAATTGGTATGCTGATTTTTCTCGATTACCTGTTGAAAAGCAATTTCAAGTACAAGGTATTTCGATTGTGATGCGTTTAATTCCGCCTGGCAAATTTTGGATGGGATCCAAAGCAGAAGAACCAGGAAGGTTAGGCGATGAAACCTTGCATAAAGTTGTGATTACAAAGGCATATTGGATTGCAAAATATGAAATCACGCAAGAACAATGGCAAAGTGTGATGCAAGATAATCCTGCTTTTTTCAAAAGCGCAGGCATGCAAGCCCCTGTAGAAAGTATTGAATGGGAACCCGCTCAGGTATTCTGCCAGAAAACAGGGTTTGTTTTGCCAACAGAAGCGCAATGGGAATATGCCTGTCGTGCAGGGATTGCCAGCATGACGTATCTAGGAGATTTTGAAACTCTAGGCATTAACAATGCACCTAAATTGGGCAAAATCGCCTGGTATGCTGGGAACAGCGGTGTATCTTATCCCAATGCGTATGCCAGTCATCTTTGGCCCCAGTGTGAAATCTCATCTCCATATAGTGGCACTCATACTGTTGGTCTCAAAACCCCCAATGCATGGGGAATATATGACATGCTTGGAAATGTTGGAGAATGGTGCCAAGATTGGCATGATATTTATCCTGAGCAAGAGCAAATTGACCCCACAGGGCCTGAGCAAGGCACAACTCGCGTGCAACGTGGCGGCTCTTGGCGGCATGCTGCAATGGTTTGTCGAATTGCAAATCGAACCCGGTGGGGGCAATTGCCACGTCTTGACTTTATAGGATTACGCGTGGTCAAAGAAGTCCAAGCATCGAGCGCTGAGTAATTCAAAGATGGCTATGAGGCGGCCTTGGTGTTTGAACCGAATGTGTTAGGTTGCTTTATTCTGCTCGATAATCACCGATGATACGCACAGGTTGGCCATGCTCTAAGTGCAAGGGAGCCACAATAATTTGCATCCCTTCCTCTAAACCATCCAAAACATTTACCATTTTATTATATTTTGCTCCGAACGGAATTCCAGCAACCTTATGAGCTAAACCATCTTTGACTATAAAAACAATGTATTCATCACGTTCGCCCGATTTTATCAGGCAATCTTGTGGGATCAGCAAGCAAGATTTATAGCCCATTTTAAGATGCACCTCAACGCTCATTCCTGGCTTGAGTTCTTCATCAGCGTTTTCTATGAGCATTTCAAACGATTGCTGATTTTGCTCAATCACAGGCGAGATTTCGAATACACCGGCTTCAAAAGTTTTTTTGGGATATGCGTCGCTTTTGACTAATCCAGAAATTCCTATTTTCAGCTTGCTCATATCCGCAACAGGCAGATGGCTTTTAACACGTACCCGAGTTATATCTGCTATTTCAAACAATGGCTGGTCTATGGTTTGCCATACTCCAGGGGTAGCATATATTTTGACTACAATACCTCCAAATGGTGACAAAATATGATGTTGTGATATTTCAGTTTCTGTCCTATCAAGCTCTGCTCGTACTTCAGCTTCTTTTGCCTGAGCTTGTTCGCTGGCTATTTCCATGGCTGCAATTTCCGCACGATACACTTCTTCATCACTCGATAATATTTTTTCTTTTGCTTTGCTTTTTTGTAGTTTTAGTTGAGCCATTTCATAGTCAAACTCTCTTTGTTTATATACTTGCGCAATTTTTTGGTATTCTGCCTCAGGCATGTTGCTATTTTGGTATAATTCTTGTGCTTTTTGGTATTCTACTTTGGCATAATCTAAAGCAAAGCGGCTTTGTTTTTCGTATAGTTCGTATATTCTTGTGGTGAGTTGGATATCTTCGATTCGATTTTGTAGTTGTTTTAATTTTGCTTTTGCAATTTCCAACTCGGCTTTTGTTTGTGCTACAGAAATATTGGCAGCAGACTGCGCAATCGTTAATTCTTTGCGTTTAGCAAGGACAAGTGGATGATCCAGCTCTGCTAACTCTTGGCCTTTTTCTACATGTTCCCCTAAATTTGCGCTAATGGTTTTAATAATCCCTGCAGTGCGTGTGTGAATGATCGCCTTTTGAAATGCAACAACTTGTCCAGGTAATGCCAAATCTTCTTCAATAGATTGCCGTTTGAGAGAAAAAATAGTCACAGGTACTGGCTCTTGAGCCAATGCAGTCGTGATAACACACAGCAATAAATATATCCAGTAGTTCATGTTGTGATCCTTTCTATAAAATTATTTTATTCTACTTAAGTAGCGACCTGGGCTAACAAAATATAACCAATAAAGATGAAAATTACACGAAAAAAATAATGGAGGCCGTACTTCCTCTATCATAGCAACATGAGAGTGTAGTGCGGAAAAATTCTATGAGTGATTTGGAACAGGAATTGAGGCGACTCCGTGACGAGCGCCAAAAAAAATTCAATGAAGAGGATTGGGAAGGAGCACTCCAAATCCACAATCGTATTTTAGAATTAAGTCCTTCAGCATTACGATATGCCAATCAAGGCTCTATTCTCTATCGGTTGGGGCACTTGGAGGAAGCTATTGCTAGCTATCGCAAGGCGTTGGACATGGAGCCTACGTTGAAACGCGCTCGAGCAGATTTAGAACGTTTGGAGGCTCAATATCAAAAAAAGCAAAGCGATGGAGTAGAAATAGTTGAACCAAGCCCGCAATCAAGTGCAACAGAGATACACGATATTTTACCTTCTGATTCGAAGAAAAAGGGTACTTTTTTTGATGGAGAAGAAGAAGGTGATAAATCCAAGCAAGAAAAAGCCAAGCAAGAAAAACTTAATTTGCTACGAGTTCAACGCCAGCAGGCCATCAATGCGCAAAATTGGCATGAAGCCTTGCAATTGCACAATCAAATTTTGGAATTAGAACCTACTGCTTCTCGTTATTTGAATCAAGGCTCTATCTTGCATCGTTTAGGCAAAATTCAAGAAGCTGTGCAAGCGTATCGTAAAGCTTTGGAGATGGATCCTAGCCTAGAAAAAGCAAGGATTGACCTTGAACGGCTAGAAGCCCAATTGGAAGAAGAAAAATTACTGAGTGCTCCTAAAAGCTCTAAAAGCAGCGATGTGCAGAAACGGATTGAAGAACTCAGAAAAGAACGCCAAGTCAATATCCAGCAAGAAAAATGGGACTCTGCATTGCAGAAGCATGATGAGATTTTAGTATTAGAGCCTACCGGACTTCGATATGCAAATAAAGGAGCATTACTCTATCGCATGGGAAGGCTTGCAGAAGCCTTAGAATGCTATCGTAAAGCATTGGAAATGGATCCATCGCTTGCCAAGGTTAAAGAAGAAATTGCGCAGCTCGAAAGCCAGATCGAAGAAGAAAAGCTGAGCTCCCATTTTGCAGAACCACATCCGATTTCTCAAGAAATGAGCGCAGAAGAACGTGTGGCTAAAATCAACTTTTACAAAGATGAACGACAGAAATATTTAGATGCCAAGCAATGGGACAAAGCTTTGGAGCTGCATGATGCCATCATTGCTATAGAACCAACAGCACTCAGATATGTCAACCGCGGCTCTATGCTTTATCGCATGCAACGATTAGAAGAAGCTATTGCTAGTTATCGCAAAGCACTAGAAATGGATAGTTCGCTCGGTCGAGCGCAAGTTGATCTCGATCGTATCGAAAAAGAACTAGCGCAAAAAAAATTAGCATCCATTCCCCAAAAACCGCCTTCTCAGCAAGATATTCAGGCAAAATTGGAAGAATTGCGGCAACAGCGGCAGAAAAAAATCCAAGAAGGCAATTGGGAAGAAGCACTCACATTGCAAGATGAGATCGTCGCGTTAGAGCCTACTGGCATGCGCTATGCAACACGTGGATCTATTCTATACCGCTTAGGGAGAATCAATGAAGCAATTTTAAGCTATCGAAAAGCCTTAGATCTGGATCCAAATTTAGACCAAGCTAAAACAGATTTGAAGAACCTGCAAACAAGCGAAATGGAGAGGCTGCGACAAGAGCGACAGAAAAAAATGGAATCCAATGAGTGGGCAGAAGCATTGCAAATCCATGACATCATCCTTGCACTTGAACCTACAGCACTTCGTTATGCAAATCGCGGATCCATTTTATACCGAATGAACCGAATCTCTGAATCTGTGGCAGCATATCAAAAAGCCTTAGAGCTTGATCCTAATCTAACGCAAGCTAAAGAAGACTTGGCACGCCTTCAGGAAGAAATTGCTCAAGACCCGTCATTGCAATCCGTGCCTGCTGAATTTCAAGAAGATGAAGAAGAGATTGTGAAAATTGAAACTCTTCTTGATACAGCCATCCCTCCAGCCCAACGAGTGGATGAAAAGCGCACTTCTGCGGAAAAAAAAACGCAAGAATTAAGTAAAGTGACGCTTCAAGGCCATACAGGAGAGATTACTGGGATGGCCTTGGGCTGCAATGGCAAATATCTGATTTCGGCTAGCAAAGATCACTCTTTAAGAGTTTGGGATTTGAACACATTTCAATGTGTGCAAGTGTTCCAAGGCCATAATGATTGGATTCGGACCATGTCCCCTGCGAATGAAAATCAGATCATCTCAGGCAGTGATGATTGGACATTAAAGCTATGGGATGTTCGCAATGGCAAAAATCAAACTTTAACCGGACATTCTATGCCAATCTTAGATGTGGCTACCTTATCTAATCAGCCTTACTGCTGCTCAGCAAGCCGCGATCGCAGTTTACGGGTTTGGAATCTTCAGAAATCTTCCTGCATAGCCACTCTCACAGGACACAATGATTGGGTTAGCTCAGTGGTCTTCACCCCATCAGGAGATCGCATTATTTCAGGTAGCTTTGATCGTACGATTCGAATTTGGGAAGTTGCTTCATTCTCTTGCATCCATACCATAGAAGGTCATAGCAACTGGGTGCAAAAATTGGCAATCACTCCAGATGGACAAAAATTAATTTCTATTGGACAAGATCGAAGCATTCGACTTTGGGATATTGCAAGCTGGCAATTGATTCAATCCATGGAAGGCCACAGCGGCGATATTGTTGATATTGCAATGACCTCCAATGAATTGGTCACAGCAGCCCATGATTCTTCAGTCATTGTTTGGAATCTTGCAGATGGAACGCAAAAACAAGTCTTTAGTGGCTTCGGCGTTCGTTTTGAGCGGATGGCACTCAGTCATCATGGCTTAATCGCTGCGGCTACAGCAGAGAATAAGACATACGTATGGGAACTTCAAACAGGAAATCTTTGCACTGTTTGGCAAACTGCAAAACCTGTGAGCTATTTTTTATTTGCAAAAGCCCAAAATTGGCTTATTTCGGGCAGCAAAGATGGCACAATACAAATTTGGGATTGTCCAAACATGGAGAGATAATATGCAACGCTTTGGATTGATTTTTGCTTGTCTTATCTTATGGGTCATGGGTTGTGAAAATAAAGATATCACAGCAGGGGATACTGCTTTAGCTCAAGGAAAATATTATGAGGCCTTGGCTTCTTACCAAAAGGCGCAGCAGGATGCTCCTGATAACCCGAAACCACAAGAAAAAATTGAACAAGTGCTGGCCCAGATTATCATGCATAGTTTAAGCTTAGTTCATCAAAAGGAATTTTCTCAAGCAATTGAGTATTTAAATCCATTGCTGCAACAGCCCAGCCTTACACCTGTGGATGCTTATATAATCTCTGCGATGGCTTATTTTTATGGCTTTCCAAGAGATTTGCAAAAAATCGAAATCGGGCTTGATTTAGTAAATCAAGCCTTGCGCATCAGCATTGATTCATTTCGAATTTTGGACATGCCTAAAGAAATGAAAGACTGGCTTCAGAGTTTTGGGTTTGAAGAAAAAGATATGCAGGCAACTGGGTTTCTATCATCTGATGCGGAAATCATTATATCAGCTTTTTTTGCGTACGAGCTAGGCCAAAAAATTCTCGAGCAAGAGCCATGCCCTTTATTTCCTATCCCCATAGAATGGGCAGAGCGAAGCCAGCAGCGAGTGAGGCAAGCAAGCCAAATTTTATCATGGATTCTGCACCATGTCCAAATGATTCCGAATGGGCATAGCTTGGATCAGCCTGCATTGCCCGAAGACATATTGATTCGTGGGTATGGCACTCAGTTAGATCTTTCCTTGGTGATGATCTATTTATGTCTTCAGCAAAATATTCCTGCTTATTTGGTAATGCCACGTGAAGAGCCGCCAATATCAGCAGCACCTTTGGTCTTAATCAAAGCAGGAGAAAATTTTGTTTTGTTTGATGTGCAAAAAGGCATGCCTGTATTTAAGCCAGAGACAGAAGAAATATTGGAATACAAAGCATTTTTTCAAAGCTCAGAACATGCAACGCATCCATTGAAAAAGGCTGTCATCTCCATTGTTGTACCTCCAAGATTTTTTTTAGTTCGACTGGGACTATTGCCTAAATTATTTGGAATCTTCCAAAAATTTCCACCGCCATATTTTTCGATGCATCCCTATAGATTAGCAGACTTTGTAAAAGAGCCATTGTTGCAAGACAAAACTGTACCCTATGATTATTTTCATCCAAAAGCTGATGCAATCAGTTTGGTTTTTGATTCAGCTTGCTTCAAACAATGGGCTTTGTACAAGCCACTGCCGCAGAATGCAAATGGCATGAAAACACTCTACGCCTCTCTTCAGAACATCCGTTTGCAACATCTTCGTGGCATAGCGAATATAGCAGGCGAATATGAAAAAATGCTTGCCAGCAATAGCGATGAAACATTAGCATACTTTCAAATCACGAGTTTGTTAGAAGCCAAAGAAACAGATGCTGCTAAAAAACTTTGGGAAAAATATCAGCAACAATATCCACAATCTATTTGGCAGCCTTTGTTGTATATGCAGTGGGCGCAAATCGCTATGCAAGCTGACGAGCTTGCTCTTGCACAACAATATTATACCCAAGCCCAACGTTTCTCTCCTGCAATCATGAAATATTATCTTACCAAAGGTCAATAATCTACCACCCGAAGCTTCTGGCTTCGGGCTTTTATCTCTAATTTTTATAAATCGCACGCAGATGACTAAAGGACATATCACTCTCATTGTAACTGGTGCAATCAGTGTTTTCGCTTTATTTTTTGAAGGCACGATCCGCTCTTTGATTTTCACAATTGGAATTACTGGTGTAGTCGGCTGTGCAACCAATGCAATTGCCATTAAAATGCTTTTTGACCGAATGTATATATTGCCTAAGCAAGAAAAATGGCCATTACCCTATTCAGGCATTTTAGAGCTACAGCGTGAAAAAATCGCCCAAGCCATAGGATGGGTTGTAGCAAAGCGGCTCGTTTGCCCAGAAGCTGTGCTGCGGATGATCACTGCACCTGACTTTCGAGACTCAGCCCAGAAAATCCTTCAATCAAAACTACATTCTGTGGCAAACAATGCTGAAATACTCAAAATTTTAGTCCAAGATATCAAAACAGCATGCATGGCCTTTGTGGAAAGCGATATTTTTCGCAACAATCTTCAAGAAAGACTTTATCAACATTTTGGCAAACTAGGCTCCGTGTGTATGTATTTCTCTATATTTCGGAACTATGAAACTGCGACTCCCTACTTGCAAAATGAAATGAAGATGGTGGTACAATATATTTGCGATGATGCTGTTTTTCATGCAAAGCTTCGAGAAGCACTCGAAGACCTGCTGTCTCGTTTGAATATGGCCCACTCAAGTATCAAAGAAAATTTGCAGCAACATGGCCGTAAAATATTAGAAGAATTGATTCATCAGATAGATTTACAAAAGCTGGTAGCCAATGAAATAGCTAATTTCGCACCAGGTGAACTCAGCCAGATCGTACTCAAAATCACGGCTGAAAATTTGGATTGGCTAGAAGTTTGGGGTGGAGCTTTAGGTGCTGCTGGAGGTGTGCTGTTTTGGATCATTGAACGATGTTTATAAAGAAATGGGCATCGCTTTTGAAAGAAGCAGAAATTATTTGAATCTCTTTTTGAAAGGAAAACTTTGATGAACAAGCTTACATTTTTGCTGATCCTTTTATTGATATGTTTCAGCACATTGTCTGCTGAACGCATACTGGTGACTAAGTTTGCCAGTGGGGCAAGCTATTGGAATGATTCTATTGTCTCCCACCTGGCATCCTTTGGCTATACAGTTGATGTAGTCAATATCACGGCAGGCGGCATGCTGAGCACTGCATTGCAAGCCAATACATATAGCCAAGTTTATTTATATGATCACGTGAGTTCATTATATTTGAATTCAACTGACACAACAGCCTTGGCAAATTTTTTCAATAGCCATCGCTCCCTGGTCATTGATACTCGGTCGTATGCATATTATGTATCCCCGACTAGCACCAATGAAAAAGCACTTTTAGGTAATGTTGCCAGTGCTTTTAGCGCGTATGGCGGCGGTGTCTGGGTCGGTGTAGATCATGCAACTACATGGAACCAAAATGGCAATGCTTTTTTAAGTGCAATTAATGTAGCACAAACTACAGGATGTTATAGCGGTGCTATTGACACCTACAAGACAGGTTCCATTTTATTGACAGGTGTTGCAGCAACATCGCTGTGGACAGGCTCACTGAGCGCAGCACCCACGGGATTACAATCCAATGGCCTGACATTGGAAGCACATGCTGGATATGGCTCTCTCACCTATATTAGTGCAGCATTTACGCCTGTTCCAGAAGCTGCAACCTGGCTTGCCTTAAGTTTGGGACTCATCCTGATTCAATTACGCAGGAAAGTGCTCAAATAGAGCAACAAGCGAATCTCATGAATTGCTGTTGATCTTTTGGATCAACAGCAATTTTTTTTAAATGTTTGAGTGCTAGAATAGAACTCTCGTATAAGATTGCACTGCAGCAAAGTTTTTTGCCGCGAAGCGGTTTGGGAATAAAGCCTGGGG
>JAKLHB010000112.1:11844-13224 GCA_022710345.1 Planctomycetota bacterium | reverse complement strand
GCCAAGCATGCTTTTGGCTGGATTTTTTATGGCAGCACTTTGGGCAGGAATTGCAAGCTGGATGCGAGTGACATGGCAAGTGAATGAAATTTTAACCACGCTTTTGATGAATTATATTGCGATTTCCCTGGTTTCTTATTTTGTTTATGGCCCCTGGAAAGACACCAAAGGCGGAAACTTTCCCAACACAGTCCTATTTTCAGAAAATGCGCGATTACCCATGATCTTGGACACGCGCATTCATTGGGGCGTTGCCATGGTCGTGCTGCTAGCGTTGCTCTTATATCTTATTTTGCATTGGAGCAAATGGGGATTTTCCGTTCGGATGGTTGGCAATAATCTCCGAGCTTCTTTATATGCAGGGATCCAAGCAAAACGAACCTTATTTTGGGTACTCATTATTTCCGGCGGATTGGCTGGTATTGCAGGTTTCATGGAAGTCGCTGGCCTAGAATATCGTCTGCATCATCGTATGGCCAAAGGATATGGATACACAGCGATCATCATTGCCTGGCTAGCCAAAAAAAATCCACTTTGGGTTATCCCTATCTCGTTGCTTCTAGCCGGCCTTGCAATCGGCGGCGAAATGGTCCAGATCACCTACAGCCTTCCACGCTCTTTAGTGCAAATCTTGGAAGGAACCTTACTTTTGGCGATTTTAGTCTCGGATTTCTTCTATGATAAAATGATACGGTGGTTAGAGAAAGCTTAACGCAATCAATCTGACTTTTATATTGTTAAAAGATAAAAAATTGACAGAAACAAGATGATGAGATGTTAGTCTCATTCTTTTGTCAATACATAATTTTGCAATATGTTAATAAATGTAATATATTGCAATAGATTACGTTAATAAAATCTAGCTAAAAAAAAGCTAAATTCTTTTGCAATCTTGCCAAATCATCTCAATGATGCTATAATACATCTTAGCGCAATCATGTTGTTTTTTGGGGGGCAATTCCACAACGCACTCATAAAAAAAATATTGCTGCTCCCGCCAATTGCAGCAGACGCTGTCGGATGGGTTCTAGCACTGCAACGTAGCACTGCTAAGAACGATAAATTGCCTTTGGATGGTTTCTGGGACGCTGCTGAATTGGCACAAGAAACTTAGCGCAATCATGTTGTTTTTTGGGGGCAATTCCACAACGCACTCAAAAAAGATATTGCTGCTCCCGCCAATTGCAGCAGACGCTGTCGGATGGGTTCTAGCCTGCAACGTAGCACTGCTAAGAACGATAAATTGCCTTTGGATGGTTTCTGGGACGCTGCTGAATTGGCACAAGGCAAACTTGTGTAAAAAGCCAGGACAAAAAAATTGCCATTTTGCCTTTTCTTTTGTGTTTTTTGCCGCGAAGCGGCTTGGGGATAAAGCCTGGG
>JAKLHB010000112.1:0-11836 GCA_022710345.1 Planctomycetota bacterium | reverse complement strand
ACAGAAAGCAAGTTTTACAATCCTTGCAATAAAAATGCATAATGCAAGTGCTTTATATGCTGAAACTTAATATCTCTACTCGATGCCGTTGCATGGCCAGGACAAAAAAAATTGCCATTTTGCCTTTTCTTTTGTGTTTTTTGCCGCGAAGCGGCTTGGGGATAAAGCCTGGGGTTTCTAACCCCAGGTGGAGATGTGTCTTTCAGTGCCCTGAAGGGGCACCGGAAACTTCCTATAGGTATGAATTGTCTAGCATTTCTTGACGATTTTCACATGCGAAATTTCTCTATTATCTTCAAAACAAAACACTTGCATTTCGAAATTTTGATCTCATGCACGTGCCATCCTATTTTTGGCTGGTTACGGAAACGTCTAATTACTAATTTCTAACTTATAGCAACCAAAGCACTAAGCCAAGTTTTTGATTTTTGATTGACAAATTGTGAAAAAGATTCTCTTGGAAAGGATTTTTTATGTATCGTTTTTGGATCATCCTGCTTCTATGCTTCTGCAGTATGCTTGTAGCTCAACGAGTTGGCTATCGTCATCCAACAAGTGGCGATTTTGCAGCAGTAGAAATGGAAGCATGGGAAAGTTGCACTCTTGGAAGCGAATGGGAAGGTTATGATGCTACATTCGCACTTTATTCTAAGAATGCAACAAAAGTCTTATTGGAAATCTATGAAAAACCGAACGGCGTTGCAGCAAAGTATGATTATTGGATGACCAAGGGTAGCGACGACATTTGGCGTGTGAAAGTCAGCAATTTGCCTGATGTTGTTTATTATGGATTCCGCCTTTGGGGACCGAACTGGCCTTATAACAGCCAATGGAAACGTGGCAATAGCGCTGCTGGTTTTATCACAGATGTAGATGGAAATGGCAACCGCTTCAATCCCAATAAAGTAGTTTATGACCCTTATGGCAAGGAAATGTCCCATGACAAGTCCAATCCAACCGTGATGGGAACCACCCATAACCCAGGTATGTTTGGAACTGGCGATGGCGTATATCAAGGCGTAGTGCGTCGTAATTTTGATACTGGTCCTTGGGCACCTAAATCCATTTTAGTGCGCAACACAAGTGCAAGCACAGGCATCAAGCCCAGAATTCCGCAACAAGATGCAATCATTTATGAAGCCCATGTTCGCGGTTTGAGCCAGCATACATCTTCGAGCCGTTTACGTGATATTGTAAACGGCATCCCGGGCATGGAATCTGTAGTTAATGTACCAGGACAATATCGAGGCACTTATAAAGGCGCTGGATATATTGCTAAATATCTCAAGGCATTAGGATTCAACACAGTCGAACTTTTGCCTGTGCATGAAACAGACAATGATTCCAATCCAGACAATAGCCCAGGCGGAAACTACTGGGGTTATGCCACATTCTCCTATTTTGCTCCAGACCGCAGGTATGCTTTTGACAAATCTCCGGGTGGCCCTATCCGTGAATTTAAGGAAATGGTCAAAGCATTCCACGATGCAGGCATGGAAGTTTATCTTGACGTAGTCTATAACCACACAGGTGAAGGCGGAAACTGGGATGCCACTGGCAAAGCAGCAGACATTGTATGCTTCCGTGGTATTGACAATTCGCAATATTATGCCTTGCCCAGAGGCATGCCAAATGCTTATTGGGATTCTACTGGTTGCGGCAACAACCTGGATTGTTCCAAGGATGTTGTGAAACGCATGGTGGTAGATTCGCTTCGTTATTGGGTCCAAGAAATGGGCGTGGATGGCTTTAGATTTGATCTTGCACCTGTTTTAGGCCGCGATCTATTGCCCAATTATGATTTCAACCCACAAGCAGATCTTCTACATCAAATCGGCAATATCCATGGCGAACTAGATGCTGAAATGATTGCTGAAGCATGGGATTGCCAATGGCCAGGTGGATATCAAGTTGGAAATTTCCCATTTGGTTGGGCTGAATGGAATGGTCAATATCGAGATGCAATGCGCAGATTTGTAAAAGGCGGTGGTGCAGGGACTGGATTTGCAGATTTTATGAATGGTAGCTACCATATGTACAATGACCAGGGTGGCCCTCATAAATCTGTCAACTTAATTGTGGCCCACGATGGCTTTACTTTGATGGATTTGGTTTCCTACAATAGCAAAAGCAACAAAGTTGCCTGGCCATTTGGACCATCTGATGGCGGAAATGACAGCAATGATTCTTGGGACCATGGCGGCAACGTAGGCCTGAGAAGACAACAACTGCGCAATTTCTGGACCATCCAGATATTCTCTCGTGGTATTCCTATGGCTGTTTGGGGTGATGAATTTGCTCGTACCCAAAATGGCAATAACAACCCCTACAATGTGGACTCCGTAGCAACATGGAGCAATTACAACATGATTGCAAGCGATAATCCACATGCAGTCCCAACCGGCGACACTGGCGCATATCATCAAAACTTTGGAACCGATGGCCATCCAGATGGAAGAAATACTCTCTTCCTCTTTGTCCGACAACTACTCCAAGTACGCAACTCTCATTCATGCCTACGTCAAACAGACTACAGCGTACCTTATTATTTCGCTAAAGCCAATGGCGGCGGCCTGGATTCCGGCGATCGTGCAGTACGTGTTCACATTGATGGCAGCACCGATGGTGATTGCGATTTCTTGCTCATGATCAACACCTGGACAGACAAAGTAGATTTCAGCATTCCCAATCCTGATTCTGGTAAACGTTGGTACCGCATCATTGACACTGCCACTTGGGCAGAAAATGTAGATAACTTCTGGGCCAATGATACCAATGCATTCAGTGGCGTTTACACAGTGAATCCTTGGTCTATCGTGGTCTTGCAAAGTAGATAAAGTTTAAAAAAAATACACCCGTGTAAGCTCCATCATACACCCGTGTAATCCGTTCAATCAAATAACTGCTGGTATTCCAACCAAACATACGGGCGGAATGCCAGCAGTCTTTTTATGCTGATAGATATCCAAGATTATGCGGGTGATATCTATTAGCCTGGCGCTTGTTTGTGCCATATCAGTCGGTATGGCCAGAACGCTTGCTTTGTGCTCAATGCCATTCAGTTAGCTTGTAATATTTTGGCTAACATAGTGTTAAGAAAGATCAAATGAAGAAATTTGAGTAGCCAAAGCTTGGGCAAAAAAGATATGGAACTGGAATGAGTCTGTCAGTGCCATTAAAATAAGCGTAACCATTATTCCAGAAATAAGTTTAAGTTTTTTCGCAGCATGAGCGCTTTCGCCATGTTTCATTGATTGAGTGAAGAAACTATTATACCGAAATTGGCGGAAGTGAGCACACAGCATCTCACTTTGCTATCCCAATATTACCTAAGTGGAGAATCTCCATAAGCATCCTTGTTTTTTTCTCTTGGCAAAGCCAAGAACAAACATGCCAACGAAGGTAGGCAATCATACGATGAAAAAGAATGGCTCATAAAAAAATCTGCATTTTTTTGTTTTTTCCAAATTTTTTGCTTGCAAATCATCGAAATTATGGTATAATATACCCTAATATCAGCGCCCATAGCTCAATTGGATAGAGTAATGGCCTACGAAGCCAGAGGCTGCAGGTTCAAGTCCTGCTGGGCGCGTTTTGTGTACCTCACCTCAATTTTCAGGTGAGGTATTTTTTTTGTGGTATATATTTTGGAAATTCAAAACTTGCCTAAAATGCTGCTTAGCCAAAGTTAATTCGCTGAAACAAAATAACATAAGAATTTAGGCTTCTGTCACTGCGGTCCATACAAAAGCAAAAAAATAAAAGTAAAACACTATAACTAACTTATATCCTGAAAGTTATGCTATTTTCTCAAATTAGGTTGCCAAATGAAAAAAATTTGTTATCCTGGTTGATAAATCTTTGTACCATTTTCGAGAAAAGGCACCTGATATGCAATTTTATCCAGAAAATCCTCATTTGATCATCCAGCCCTTGCAAGGATCAGGAGAGCTGAGATACATTCTTTCATGTTCCCAGGAGATACAGAAAAAAGATTTGACCATCAAATATGCGTTTGCAGGGAAATGGAATATCACATCACAAGCATTGAAATCCAGGATTCGTGAGATTTTGGTTCATGTTTTAGATATAGGCTATTTTGATGTCAAAGCCATTGCATCGAAATGGTTGATTGTGGTGCCACTGAAAACGCTTGGTAATCCTGGCTTATTGCCGAATCAAGGCCAAATTGAAATCCCTTTGGTGATCAAGCTTTATAAGAAAGAATCAGAAAAAGGGCCAGAATTTCAACTGAAATGCTATCAAACTCTGTTGATGAATACAGATGCCCTGGAAAAAGAGGCAGATGCTGGGGGGCATGAAGCATATTTAGACTTGCCTGGCCAAGCTGAATCAGGACTAGAAGAGCCTCCTCCACCTGAGATGCTCACTCAAGCAATGCCTGTGGTAAGTCAGCCTGTTGTAGAAAAAGAAATCTCTAAACCACTGAGTTTTGATGACATGGAAAGTTTGGCTAAAGAAACGACAACAGCAGAACTAGTCATCTCCACACCTGCATTGCCTGAAGCTCCACCCTTAGAAAAATTGGCAGATATCTATAGTGGAATCATGGCCATTGACTTTGGTACCACGAATTCTGTGGTGGTGGTTCGTGATCCTTTATATGGCGCAGATGAAATTAAAGAAGATTTGAGCAAAGAGCAATGGCAATCACTTTTGCAGTGGCTGGATGCATGGGTTATCCAGCATTTATCTGTGCTTGAGCCAAGTGCTCAGGATTTATTTTTGGAAGAAATAAGCCGATATGTACCAGACATGGAAATATCTCCCTGTGGCAGCCTTTCTGTAGATTTGTGGGAAGATTTGCAAAAGATCCCCAAAGAAATCAAAATCAAATTCATTGCAGAAATCTTGGCCAATTTCTCTTCTTTTGATACTGAAAATAATGACCTGCAAATTTTAAAAGACTTGACCAGTGAAGTGATGGCAGGATTTGAGCGAGCAGTCTATTCAAAAACACTTGAATCGCAGCGCTATTTTATCTTGGAATTGGACGACCACGCTGGCCCAGGGCCTATATCAAGTGCTTTGCAGATCATCACAGCCCCTCCAAGCACAGATCAAGAAAAATTATACCAAGCAGTGCAAGTAGAAATGGGCGTACGCGTGCACCTTTTGATGCGAAGTGCGGCTATGCGCGAAGCAGACATTCGACAATTTGTTTTAACCGTGAAACGATACTTTGGACAAGATCAATTGATTTCTTTGGTGCCTTCTGAAAGTGACGGAATCTCTGTCCAATTCAGCCCGGATATTTTGTGCAGGCTTGCATATAAAAAGCTAATCGAGCGCTCATTGCACGACATTCAGCAACGGGCAACCAAAGGCGAATTGAAATATGCCAATGTTGTACGCACCATTGTTGCAACATTCCCGACAACTTATCCAGCATCACTTCGGCGAAAATTAAGGGACATGGTCAATGAACTGGATGTCCAAGATATTGATACACGGTTTGATGAAGGCACAGCATCGGCTATTTACTATATCTGGAGAGATGTGTGCGCGGATCCAGTTTGCGGAATGCATGGACTGATGGCACGATGCCGTCGGGATCGGCATAACCGAGCGTATCAAAACCTATTGTTGTATGATTTAGGCGGCGGAACAACGGATATTGCCCTTTTACAGCTCACTTATGAAGAATTGCCTATTTTTGAGCCAATGGACAAAACCAAATCTGAAGGCGGACGCTATTTCAGAATCACCCCAAAATTGCTAGGAGCCACTGGGCACAGGTATATTGGCGGCGATTTAATCACATTGTGGTTATTTAGATTTGTCAAATCAAAACTCGTTGATCAAATTCTCACCATTTTGACTCAGCGAAACATTCAACCGCCGATCAATTCTATATTGGCAGGCCTAATGAGCGATCTACCTGAAGAATTCAGGCAAGAAGATGGCACATACCGAGCTCTTTCTTTGCTAGAATGGACCCGGCAATCCACCAATCATCTGAGAAAATTTGAGCAGATCAACCACAATATCTTAGACCGTGTGATCCCAACCATCTTTGAAAATGATCCCATGAGCACTGCAAATTTTTTCACTTTATGGGATTTGACAGAAGCTGCTAAAAAACAATTGGGTGTTCCACTCACCACATACACAGGAAGCGGATTAGGCAGTGAATGGCCTAATGAAGTAACCCTGGAGTATGCTCAATTGGAAAAAATCGTCTATACCACTCACCCCTGGCTTGAACAGCACCCTGACATTAATTCAGAAGATTTCAAAATCACCCTTTCTCAGCAAGAACTAAGCCTTTGCGTTGAACAGCCTATTTTTGAATCCTTAAGCCTAGCTATCAACCTTGCCAAAGCACGACTGAAAGTAGGTGAGGTAACGGATCACCTTGATCGTTTGATATTCTCTGGATTGTCCTGCAATCTCAAAGTTGTGCAAGAGCAAGCTAAAAAATTATTCCAAAAAACCGATGGATTATTTGATTTTAACCTGGCGAATGTATTTTTTGAGCCTGAATTAGCCAAAACCGCTGTGGCAATGGGAGCCTGTATTGGCAGGTACCTGGAATCCGTAAGGCTAGACCCTGGCCATGAGAAAACAAGGCAAATGCTACGAGAAGGCTATGATCAAGTGGATTTAGTCGTGGAAAATTTGTTCACCAATTTAGCTTGCCGCTTAGTCTATGATTCTTTAGTGGCTATGGTGGAGATATTCCCACACGGCCAAGAATTGGACCAACGGTCTTTCTTAGATGGCAAGCCTGTTGCACGGACTGCAATGACTGACTTAAGGCCAGTGCAAGAAAAGTTTTGGGTATACCGGGTTGATTTTGATGGTGCCCAGCCACAATATTTGGGATTAATCAATGCAGAAGCCACTGCGTATGCCAATGGATTCGATGATTTCCGGAAATTTCGTGAGCAATATTTAGTAGGCTTTGAAGCGGATGCAGAATTATTCCTTCGAGCTTTTTTCTTGCCCAGAGGGCCGAAAAATATCATTGCTTTGTCTTATCTCGAAGATAAATCTTTGCAATTGCCTGTCAAAGCATGCATCACCGAAGATCGCTATGGCCATGCTATTTTTCAAAAAGCTGTCAGTAGCCAGGAATTGTTCAATCGCAGAGTGATCATCCCTGCCCACAGTTTTATGGTAGATACCATCCAGTATCCAGATGGTACTCGATATCGCTGCGCCCTTAGTCAATCCCTTCCTGTGCGAGAAATGTACGACTTTTATACAGAAGAAGAGATCGAAGGAAATTCTCCACAATTGATCTCACATTTTCATTTAGGCGATGTCGAAGCCGAAGAAGTAACCTTAGCTTGCGATGAAACCGGCCGGGTCGTGCTCTTATTGGCCAAAGTCTATGATATCAAGATCTGGGCTGATATTGATTATGTACCACAAAAAATGGATTCCCAATACGACCCATTCTGCGGCGAACACTAAAGTAAGCCTTACTACTCGCATAACAACGATATGTAGCTGCCAATGGCTATAGATCGTTGTTATGGGATTGCCAATTGTTTATACGTTGCCATAAATGTGTATCGTATTCAGAGCGTTATGCGCAATGTGCTTAAGTTGACATAACTAGGAAAAGGAGATAAGCGAATGGAGGTAGTTTTATGTTGCAACCTTCTTCTCATCCCAATAAAAATCAAGAGCATGCAGGAATAGCCGTGCAAAAAGGCAAGGCAAAAAAAATGCGTAGGAGCACACTGGTAGCGGCCATAATCTTTATAAGCATTGCGGCTGCAATGTGGATTCAAACCATGATGCAAGAAGCCAAGCGGGCAGCAGAAGCAAGAGAGGCATCCAAGGAATTGTACGCAGCTTTACTACATCCTGGGTCTCCGATTTCTGGCTTTACGTATTTGCGTACTGCTACTTATTCCTGCGGAAGTGTTACCAACATAGTCCAGGAATATCGCCATAATCAGACAGGCATGGAATTTGTTCTGATTCCAGGTGGAACATTTTGCATGGGAAGCCCCATCACTGAACTAGGCCATGATCCTGATGAAGGCCCACAGCATCAAGTCACTCTATCGCCTTATCTCTTGAGCAAGACCGAAGTAACACAGGAAGTTTGGTATCAGGTCATGGGATACAGCACCTCGTTTTTTATTGGCCCAGATCGGCCTGTGGAGAAAGTTTCTTGGGATGACTGCATGGAATTTTGTCAAAAAGTTGGCTTAAGGCTTCCCACAGAAGCGCAGTGGGAATTCGGCTGCAGGGCTGGAACAACAACCGCCTACTATTTTGCAGATGACAGCAGTGATTTACGAGAATACGCATGGTATGGAGATAATTCGAATGAATCATTTGGCACTCATCAAACCCATCCTGTTGGCAAGAAAAAGCCCAATGCGTATGGATTGTATGATATAGTCGGAAATGTATGGGAGTGGTGCCAGGATGCTTATGCAGACTACTCCAATGATCACGTTGTTGACCCTTGCAACATGAATAGTATCCATCGGGTGGCTCGTGGTGGTGGTTGGGATAGCGATCCCTGGTGGCTGCGGTCGGCCAATCGCGGCTGGGATACGCCTAAGGATGCTTATGATTTTGTTGGATTTCGCTTAGCAGCCAGGCGATAATTTTTTTTGCATTGTCGTTGTGGAGTTCTCCCAAAAACGTCATAATCAGATTTTTAATCTTAAGGAATATGAGAAATATTATGGAATGTCCACATATCTTAATCATTGATGATGAATTGAGCATTCGTGAACTGCTTAAATTCATTCTCAAAAATGAAGGATATGAATTATATACGGCTGCAACCGGCAGTGAAGCGTTAGCATTGGCTCAAAAGCAAAAATTCGAGCTTATCTTGCAGGATATGATGCTTCCGGATATCGGTGGCATTGAGCTTTTGCAAAAATTAAAAGAAATTCAGCCTAATACAATTTTGATGGTGATTACAGCGGCCTTGGGATGGCAGATTGCTGTAGAAGCCATGCGCCTTGCAGCGTTTGACTATATTCGGAAACCATTTGACAATGATCACCTCAAGGCCAGTATTGCGCGCGCTTTGAAATATAAGGAATTACATAAGCATATCCCAATCACATCTCACAACGATATGTTACAAAATATCATTGGCAGCAGCGCTCCAATTCAAAAAATACAAGAACTCATTCGTCGAGCAGCACCAACAGATTCTACGATTTTGATTCAAGGGGAAAGTGGAACTGGCAAAGAGTTAGTGGCTAGAGCAGTCCATGCAAATTCCTTACGCAGGGAAGCTGTTTTTATCCCTGTGAACTGCGGCGCAGTATCCGAAACCTTGATGGAAAGCGAGCTTTTTGGCCATAAAAAAGGATCATTCACTGGCGCAGTAAGCGATAAAAAAGGCTTATTTGACGTAGCAGACAATGGTACTTTATTCTTTGATGAAATCGGCGAAATGACCAATGCCACGCAAGTCAAGCTACTGCGCGTACTCGAATATCGAGAATTTATTCCAGTTGGAGCCACCGCAGGGAAAGAAGTAGATGTCCGATTTATCACAGCGACCAATCGCAACCTTGAAGCTATGATTGAAAAAAATGAGTTTCGAGAAGATTTATATTATCGCTTGAATGTAATTCCAATCTACCTGCCTCCATTACGTGATCGCAAAGAAGATATTCCTCTTTTAGCAGGCCATTTTCTAGCGTTATATGCCAATCGCATGAGGAAATATGTTACCCAATTTGCAGAAGATGCTATGCAGCTTCTGCTTGCATATCATTGGCCTGGCAATATTCGAGAACTGAGCAATCTCTTGCAACGCGCTGTGGTGCTCTGCGAAGGAAATACCATCCATCGAAAAGATTTAGAGCACCATATCTCTGTCCAAAAACAGCGTAAAAATGAATTAGATGTGGAAATACCTGAAAATGGCCTAGACATAGCGCATGAGCTTGAAACAATCGAAAGAGCCTATATCCGCAAAGCATTGGCCAAAACCCAAGGAAACCTCACCAACGCTGCCCAGCTCTTGCGTATGACATTCCGTTCTATGCGCTACACAGTCAAGAAATATGGGATTGATCCAGAGGAATTTGCTTAACTGCCGCCTGCATCGAAATTTGCTTAACTGCCGCCTGCATCGAAATTTGCTTAACTGCCGCCTGCATCGAAATTTTTGAATGACAAGCCAAACAAAAATGCCTATCTACGCGATAGGCATTTTTGTTTACTGAATCAGCCCAATCCGCTTGGGTGGCCACCAGATGAACACGGCTTTGCCTGTGACATGCTTTGCTGGCAGATGGCCCCAAAAACGGCTGTCGTTGCTTTGATCGCTATGATCACCCATCACAAAATAACTATCCTCAGGAATGCTGAAAGGACTCTTGCTTCCGTATGTTCCATAAGATAGGTATTCGTTTTTTAAAAAAATAGGCGGCTGAGCTAACAGTTTACCATTGATCCAAATGGACGGCGGTTTAATTGCTAACCGTTCGTTGGGAAGCCCGACTACTCTTTGGGCGAGTCGAGTTTTTTGGTCTTCTACGGAGATAAAGATAATCACATCACCACGTTGAATTGGCCAAAATGGAAGCAGCCAACGATTCATCGAGAGAAAACGATCTCCTTCGGCTAAAGTCGGAGCCATTGCATCACTTGGAACACGGTAGGACTTTATGCAAAAGATGCATAGAACCATAACCATGGTGCCAAGATAGACAAGGTACCGAATATACCAAGGCATTGTTTGCCATTTTGCCCAAATTTTTTGCTTCACATCTGTTACTCCTTTGGCACGTTAATATGCAATGGAATTCGAAGAATCTCCTGCATGATACACGCCTACAAACGATGCTGCTGTGGCAGCATCTCCACAAAACAATTTTTCCAGTTGTGCAAGCAAAATAGCAACACGTGGATCTGCAATTTTATAAAAGACAAAATTGCCATCTCTGCGCGCACTTACAAATCCTTGGAGGCGCATCCTACTTAGATGTTGGGATACTACGGATTGGGATGTACCGCAAAGTTCTTCCAGCTCAGTCACACTCTTTTCTCCATCCACCAAGCAGCATAATAAAAGCATTCGCTGTGGATGAGACAAGGCTTTTAAAAAGCTGGCGACAAACATACATTTTTGTTTTTTTATTTCAAAGTCTATGGTAGACATAGTGTTTCCTTAGAAAGCTATGATAATCTGTTCTAGCAATACTTGGATGACCACTTCTGGTTTTGATTCTCCCAACTCAATCTTAGGCCGCTCTCCAACTAAATGTTGTGCATCTCACTTGGCTTTATGTAATTGCTTGAAATGAATGTCATTGACCATTCAAATCTGAACCCAAGTATAGCACAGATAAATCTTGGATACTTTGAGCTTGCAATGCATTGCTTGCAATGATATATAAAATACGGTCTAAACCAATACTACCGCCAGATAAAACTTGCGGCAATTGAGGCAGCCAGAACAAAAAATCTTCATCCAATGGGACATGCGGTTTATGCTGAAGAACCCGAAGCTGATTTTCATGCTCCATAATCTGGCGCATGAATTCTACATTTCGGCTTTCACCATAACTATTCATCAATTCAATCCCATTCCAAAAGATTTCAAATCGTTCGGCTGTTTGGTCTTGCCGCACATTGGCCAATGCTCCCATTTCTTGGGGATATAAACTTAAAATCCAAAGCCGTCCATCTAATATTTCATGCTCAAGCTCTTGATAGAAAATTTTATAAAAACACGTCTCAAAATCATCACTTGGCTGGAGATAATTTCTTATTTTGGCCTGAGAACCAGATGCGACAGCATCGCGGATTTTAGCAAACTGGATGCCAATTTTTTGAAATAGCTCCTGCCAAGTGATCAGCACCATTT
>JAKLHB010000111.1:9345-13362 GCA_022710345.1 Planctomycetota bacterium | reverse complement strand
AAAGCACTTGCATTATACATTTTTATTGCAAGGGTTGTAAAACTTGCTTTCTGTGTTACTACAGAAACCTCTGGTAACTTGGGTAATTTTATAATTTTTTAAGGAATCCTGTCAGTTACTCTAACCCTATCAAAGGGTTAAAGTTTCCATACGGAAAATTCTATGCCAAATCTCAATGACTTTGTATTGACTCATGACTTAGGCGATGGGAAAGCAATCAACATTCGTCGTGCTAAAAAAGCTGATGCATATAAAATTCAGGAATTGTATTATGTTCTATACCGAGGGAGCTATCCTCTCACTGTTGTGAACAATATTGAAGAGCTGAACCATGCGCTGGCTTCAGAAGAATATGTGTGGACCGTGATGGAATCCGATGGACAGATTGTTGGCAGTGTGGTTCATGAAATTGATGCTGAACAACGAATTGGCAAATCCTTTGGGGCAGGAATCTTACCAGAATTTCGCCAACATAATTTGATGCATCTTGCCATGAAGCAAGTACAAGACATGCTGCTAGGCAAAGATAAATTATGCGATCTGATTTATGCTACCACACGCACTGAATCTGCCGCTCCTCAAAAACTAACGGAAAAGCTTGGTTATAAAAAGCTAGGCATTTTCCCAAATGTCCGCAAAGTGATTGATTACGAAACGCACTGCCTCACTGCTATTTTTTCGCCGCATATTTGGGAAATCCGGAAAAAACCGCCCATGTTATTGCCCGAGCTCAAAGACTTATACGAAATCACTCGCGTCGAATTAGGGCTTCCTCATGCACAAATCCAAGACCATATTTGCGAAAATGAAATAGGCAAGCATATTCCATTTGAAATTATTTCAGCTCCAAACTATGTTTATTATAAATTTTCCCAAGCGGTCGCAGATAAAACTATCCGGTATTTTTATCCATTCCATAACCCCAATATTTTGATTTCCTCCAAAGATATGCAGGTTCAGCTCTACCTCTATCATTCGTTAGAAGCCAATCATAGCTGCATCATTGGTGGTTATTTTGAAGGCTATGATTATCAAACCGTCCTAGATTCTTTAGCATCCGCTGTACGGACTATTGGGATTCGATATTTGGAGCTTTTGGTACCAGCATATAATCCACAATTATTACGAGAAGTACTGAATGCCCGCTTTTTGCCAAGTGCTTATTTTCCTGCTTTTAAACTTGTGGCAGATGAGCCTGCGGATATGTTTAAAAAAGGCGAACGATTGGATTATGTAGTATTTTCTCGAAGCTTTGAGATCTTAGATTTCAAGAACATCAAACTCGAAGGGATATATAAAAAATTTCTCAAATATTACTATAAAATGTGGCGAAGTATGTACATTGATGATGTATTTGAGGACTAAAAGATGAGCTATGTGGATGATTTAATTGCTTGTTCTGCATTTGATCACGGCCCCCAAACACATACATTATTTTTACAAGCCTTGCAGGAAACTGTGCAACATCATGATGCTTTATGCCCAGCTTACCATAACTTTTTGCTCTATCAACATTTTCAACCACAGATTCAATCGTTGGAAGATGTGATCGCACTTCCTCCTATGCATGTCAATATTTTTAAAGAATATGATCTTGTCACTGTACCACAAGACAAAATTGTGCTTAGCCTTACATCAAGTGGCACATCAGGTAAAAAGAGCAAAAATTTTCTAGATCAAATTAGCTTAGATCGAGTCAAAAAAATAGCTTGGAATGTGCATTTAGCTTTAGGCATGGTTGCTCCAGAGTCATTGGTCAACTATTGCTGTTTTACGTACGATCCACACGTGGCAAAAGATCTAGGCACTGCATTTACCGACCAACTGTTAACAGGATTTACCCAACGGAACCAAGTTTATTATACTTTTCAATATAACCAATCAACGCAGAAATTTGAGTTCAATCTACCTCAAATTGCTGAGGTCTTTGAATCCTTTGAGCAACAGGGATTGCCAGTCCGACTACTTGGATTTCCAGCCTTTATTTTTGAAGCGCTGGACTATTATCAAAAGACGCATCAGCGAAATCTTAAATTTCATCCTGATTCATTTGTGATGACAGGCGGTGGCTGGAAAAAGCAAGAAAATAAAAAAGTCACACGCCAAGAATTTGTCCAATTTATTGAGGAAGCGACAAGTATTCCAGGTAGCCATGTCCGTGATATGTTTGGAATGGTAGAGCATGGTGTTCCTTATGTAGAGTGCAGATTAGGCAATATGCACGTACCTATTTATGCTAAAATTTTGATCCGCAGCCCCCAAGATTTAAGCGTGTTGCCTTATGGAGAAATGGGCTTGCCTAATTTTATTACACCATATTTACATAGTTATCCTTCCATTTCTATTTTAGCAAGCGATTTTGCAGTGCTAGAACCAGGCTGTTCCTGTGGCCTTGCAGGAGAAGTTTTAAGAATCAAGGGTCGTGCTGGTACAACAAAACATGCTGGGTGTGCCATCCACGCAGAGGAAACAATTCAAAAACGCTGAAGTTTTTGAACGATGTTGCCAGATACAATGGAGACATAAAGCCGACTTTATTCCAAGCACATAGCACGATGAATGTCTTTTATTATGCGTGTGTAGGGGCGACCGGCCGGCCGCCCCTACATCGAATATTAGAGATTTTTCATACGATAAAACCATCTGCTTTGTTTCAAAGCAAATACAGGGGTTGCAAGTGCACGTAGTAATTTTAAGCGATAGTGATGGTAATACCATGATGTTGATTGTGGCAAAAAATATCGGCAATCTTCAGGTGTCATCACTAGGCTAACTTCGAGATTAGGGGCCAGCCCAATAGGGATGCCTTTTTTTAAACAAGACTGAGCGACGTATTGAAAGATAGGAATCATCTCATTTTCAGAAGGAGAAGGGGCATTTTCCAATGCAGTTCCGCGGAGTGGACGAAAGATGCAAACTGTAGGAAATGCACCGCAATCTGTAATGTAGTCAATGGCATCGTATGTTGCCTTTGTAGGCTCTAATCCTGCGATGATTTCACCAGAAACACTGCCTTTGGTCATGGCTTGGGCTACATATTCCAATGCCTTAAAAAAACGAGATTGCCCAATGTATTTTGCTTTTCCAGGCAAATATCGCTCAAAGCAAGCAGGGTCATGCAATTCATAGCAAAAAGAAAAATGGTCTACACCCGCTTTGATCAGGCTATCGTATTCTTGGAGCTTGATAGCAGGAATACACTGCACCCCTACTAAAGCTCCGACTTGTGTCTTAATCGCCTGGACGTACGGGAGGACTTGCCGTAAGTCTTGGCCTTCTTGATAGCCACTATTGAAGTGAACAAAAGTAATTTTAGATTCTTGCTTGGCACATTGCGCGGTTTCTACCACAGCTTGCACTGTTTTTTCTAAGGCTTCATGAATACCCACATTGAGCCCTGTTGCGCAGAATTGGCATTGTTGGGGTGGATCCATTCGCCAAAATGCGCATGGTTTTCCTATGTAGATGCCTAGATAAGTGCCTTGCAAAATTCCAATCTGAGACATAGGAATTCCTGTGCTTGTCTTGTTTTGATACCAAGCAGGAGGCATCAGTATTTCTACATCCCAGGATTGATCTTCTTTTTGGATTACATAGTGGCCTTCTCGCAAACGCAATTCATAAGGAGATCGAGTAGCAAAGTTTTCCATCACAGGAACATTGACCCAAAAAGCTTTGTAAGGGCTTTTTAGCCGAATTTCAAGCCCACTTCCTAGGCCAGCGCGCCGTCGCCATATCAACGTTTCTTTGATTCCTTCGATGCCAGGATCAATCTGCATTCCAGAGCAATATAGGCCAACCGCTAGTTCAGCAGTCTGGCGAGTGATTTCAAAATTAGATTTCCACATATTGGTTTTTACTTTACAAAATTAGCCTGCGCCAATTCAGCAGCGCCCAAGAAAACATCCAAAGAGCCTGTGCCAATTCAGCAGCGCCCAAAAAAACATCCAAAGACAATGTGCGTCATTTGCTTAGTTGCTTTGCAGGCTAGAAAATGCCCGAGCGTCTGCTGGAATT
>JAKLHB010000111.1:0-9245 GCA_022710345.1 Planctomycetota bacterium | reverse complement strand
GTGCGTCATTTGCTTAGTTGCTTTGCAGGCTAGAAAATGCCCGAGCGTCTGCTGGAATTGGCGGAAGTGACCCCAAAAAAACGTTATGATCAGCGTTTCTTGTTCGAACTACGTTTGGGTTTTGAAGGTCCCTCAACTTTTGCCACAGGCGTTGGTTGAACGATTGGATTACGCAGAACTTTATAAAGTAAAATTGATCCAGCAATGACAAATGGAACGCTCAATAGTTGGCCCATAGTAAAGGGAAAACTGGAAGGTAAAACCTGGTATTCTTTGAAATATTCTACGAAAAATCTGCCTGTAAAATAGCAAATCAGGAACAATGCGGCTAAAATTCCTTTAGGCCTTTTGGTTCCATAATGGTGATCTGTAAAGTATAAAACACCAAGTACAATTAGCCCAAGAGCAACTTCATACAATTGCGAAGGATGGCGTGGCAAAGGATATTTCTCAAATTGGACAAATTTCACTGCCCAAGGTACATTGGTCACACGCCCAACAATTTCACTATTCAAAAAATTGCCAATCCTCACCGCTATTGCTCCAACAGCCGCAGACATGCTAAAACAATCGCATACATCTAACAATGGAATTTTTTTTACCCTGTGGTAGAAATATAATGTCAAGACTAACGCAATGGCAGCACCATGGCTGGCCAAGCCGCCTTTCCAGAAAAATAGAATCTCCAATGGATTTTTCAAATAATATCCTGGCTCATAAAATAAACAATGACCTAAACGCGCACCCAAAATCACAGCCAAAAATCCCCATAGTACAAAATCCTCGGTGTCTTTTTCAGAGTGACCTTGGCGGGTCATCTGCCAACGCCAAAGCAAATATCCAATGAAAATGCCTAGCGCAAAAATAACTCCATAATAGTGAATCTTAAAATTTCGACTAAATTCAATCAATACAGGGTCAAAATTCCATTCCATACAAAGGCTCCATTTCGACAAAATTTGAAGAATATATTCTGCTCATATCTATATACTTCTAAAGAAGATAAAAAATTTTGCAGATTCAAAAAAAATCAAAAAAGAGAAAAAATATTATACCATATCTTATAGTAAAATTCAATGAAAAGGATTTTTATGGCACGGTTTTTTTATTATAGTTATATCTTAATTTTCCTCAGCATGTTACAAGTTATGGGATTAGAGCAACCATTTATTTGGGGAATTTGGTACAATAGTTACCAAAAACCATACATTACGTTTAAAGAGGCTTATGATCGGCCTTTGTTTTTGCAACAACTCGATCATTTTCAAAAAATTGGGATCAATCGTATTTATTTTTTGGTTAAATTTCCAACTGGGCATGTATTTTATCCAAGTAAAATTGCTCCCCAACATCCTGAACTAGACTGGGACCCTGTTGCATTTTTAGCCACAGAATGTCAAAACCGTGGCATAGAATTTTATCCTTATGTAAATGTTTTTCCTGAGGGCGAATACAATGAAATCACCCAAGAGCATGATGTGATTGGGCCATATTTACAAAAATTTCCTCATCATGCTATGGTTTCTCAATCAGGAAAAATTTACGGTTGGGCAAGTCCTGCACTTGAAGAAGTTGTTAGCTATGAGCTATCAATCTTAGAAGAATTAGCCACTCAATATCCAATGAGTGGCATCCAATTAGACAGAATTCGATATCCAGACACAACCACGGATTATCATCCTATCGCAATCGCTCAATATGAAGCCCTTTATGGCAAAAAGCTTGACCCGAATGATTATTCTTGGTCTTTGTTCCGACAAGAATTGCTCACAAATTTTCTCTTCAAGGCAAGGGCTAGATTGAAAAAAATAAATCCTCAACTAAAACTATCAGCGGCTGTATTCCCACGCCCGTATGCGGCTATTATCAATGAACTGCAAGCATGGCCAAGATGGTGCAGGGCTGGGCTATTGGATGAAGTGGTACCAATGTCCTATTACAAAACGGCTGACCTTTTTAGAATTTATGTCCAGCATGAGCAAGAAGTAACCCCAGCTAATGTCCCTTTATTACTAGGGATTGGAGCATTTTTTATTCAAGATATCCACGAAATGGAGCAGCAAATTCAATTTGCTTTAAGCCACGCAGTGCAAGGCATTGTATTTTTTAATGGATTTCATTTGTTGGATCCAGAAAAATCGAATTTGATCCAGCGATATGCTCGGTCAAATACGAATCGCTAAATTAAAAAAAGGCGTATTATATGGACCCTAATTCAAAAAAAACGGGCTCATCTAAGGAATCCGCTTCTTCTGTTAATCCAAATCCCAGCAATATTCAGGCAAAATCTCAAGCTGCTAGCAGAATCATCGAACGACTTCAACAAAAAGCAAGAGAGGTTCCTATACTTGAGCCTACAAAAGAAGATGTTCCAATAGAACCAGCAGAGTCAATAGAATCTAAGCCAGCAGCTTCTGCACCTAGCAAGGCTGCAATGGTCACACTTTCTTCAGAAATGATGCGCGTGCGTCAGGCATTCGCACATAATATTATCAAAGCTCAAGATATACTAGAAGTTTTGATGGTGCGCGCAGAAGCAAGCCAACTAGAAGCATCCAAACCACTTTGGGATATTTTCTTAGAACGGCACTTTATTGCAAAAGCAGACTATATAGAATGGGCAGAAAAAGAATTCGCATCAACACCTGTTTCTATTGCAATCAATGAAAAATCTAACATAGATCCTGAATTGATGAAGATTTTGTTAGATTATCATTTAGTAGCAAATGACCGGCTTAGAAAACTGCTTTCTATTCAAGTCCATTTACGGCATCTGGGAATCAATTACTCTTTCGACCAATTATTGATCCAGGCTAAAGTGTTAGCACCTGAAATGGTAGCTCCCTTGGTTGCAGAATGCCAACGTCGTAAAGGGCAAGCATCAGCCCCAGCTTTTGCCAGCACGCAACGTCGAGATCTGAGCTTTTTGCGAAATTTGCTAGTACAACAAAAAGCTTCAGCAGCATTGACCATTTTTATCTTAGGAATGTTGATTCCATTGTGTTTCGTCATATTTTGGCCTAGAAGAAGTCCTGTACAGCCACGTCCCGTAGTAGTGCCTGAGCAACCCACACAACCTGCACAACCCACACAGCCCAGCGCATCACCGATTGGTCCAGCATCTTCTAATCCGCAACCTGCACCTCAAAGCCCAGCCCAACCTGGAGCAAAAGATGAGCAACTGCTCGAGCATCCTGCAATTTACGTCAAATGGAATGATCAAGCTATAACTCCCAAACGGCCTATTGCACAAGGCGATCGCCCTAGCTATAAACTGGTCCTTGAAAATCCTAAAGTCACTAAAGAAGAAGGCGGGCTCATGATCCAAGGTGATTGGCAAAGCATTCCGCCTGGAATCCCAAGACAAGGCAATGCACAACTGAATTTATGGAATTATGACAAAGCTGCTATTTTGGCTTCGCAAAATCTATCGGTGGATTGGTATAAACCAATTGTTTGGCCATCTCTTGGAGCGAATCTGGTTTCAGGTTTTTATATGCTGCAGATCATCGTGGTTCAGCCAGGTTCAAAGCTTATGTCAGTTGAACCGAAATCCACAATAAACCGAGAGCTTGCTGCTCAAGAGCAAACCTTTTGGATTCCATTCGCAATAGGTAATACAAGCGAACTACAGGCCAGTTACCAAAAATATTTTCAAAATTTACAGGCTAGATTTAGTATATTGCAAAACCTGCAACAGCAGATCATTGCTTTGCTGCAGCAAAAGCATGCCCAAATCAAAGAAACATGGCCCACTTTCTCAAAAGAATGGCAAAAGGATTGGAAAAAATTAGAAGAACAAAGAAAAGCAATCCCTTGGAATGCGAGTGGAAAGCTCGAACAAGCATTTTCAGCGATCGTAGGATTGATAGCAACTAATCAAAAACAAGTTCAACAGTGGATTACAGGGAATTCATTGTTTCCTCCAGATGCCAAGTCAAAGCAGGAATTAGAAAAACATTGCTCTGATTTTCAAAACCTCATCACTTTTGAACAAAAACGAATAAGCACCTTGCTTCAGACTTGGAAATAAATGAGAATGAGAATGTTAGAATGAATGAGACAAATTTCTTATTTACAAGCGGTTGTCCTTCTATCTTCCACCAAGGCTTGGATTATGGCATCAAGCAGATACCGCGGCAACTCCCAATCCAAATCATCCAAAGCTTGGAGCATTTTTTCCAAACCCATTTACCATTGTTTTCTTACTTGCAGCAAAATCACATAGCGTATGCTTTGGTCGCTGGATTTTATCAAGCTAAATGCATCTTAGGTTTAGTGGTGCATCTTGATTTAGGCAAGGACCATGTCGCTAGGCAAAATCTAAAGATCACTGGCAATTGCTTATATTTACATCCTTTGGATCTGCCTTTGCAAGGCAATCTTGAAACAACATTGACATTACGATTGTGCATTCCTTCTTCAGCAAACGTCCTGCAGCAATGGGCATTGCAAAATGTGGAAGATCAAAAGCCTCTTGTTTTTTGGGAACAAAATACAAATCAAATGCTGCAACAATGGTATCATCAATTGACATGGCTAGATGTCGCTGTACAATCGCAAATTGAAACATGGGTCGGTCCCATTGTAGTCCCAAAGCCAGGCGGCTCATGGTTCAAAAAACATTTTGGGGCTATCTTTCTTGGTCTTTGTTTGCTCTTAACTATAGTACCTATTACTTTTGCGGCCATCGCAATAGTAACCTCTCAAAAACCAATGCCGCAGCCAAAACCTTTACCTAATCAAGCAGTACCACTTACTTTGGAAACCGAAGCTCAAAAATGGCAGGCATTACAAAAGCTATGGGATGCACCAAATTTTGCTGAGCAATTGTCTGCTATTGTGAATTGCACTGAATTTGCCGAGCAGCACCGTATGGATATGAACAAAATTGCACTGTATTTTCAATATTTGCAGCAGCAATGGCCAATGCAATGGACAGAGGATTCACTTCAAATGTTCCGTAAAAAAGCATTGCGCGAGGCATTAGACCAAAGTAGCATTGAGGTGCTATACCATGCTTATATCAGTCAGTACCGATTCGCATGGCCTACGTTACCCAAAGAAAAAAAACAATTATGGAATGTGCTATATGTATATGCTAGAATACAAGTTGAGCTAGCATATACTAAAGACATTCAATTGTACAAAAAAATCATTGCCGAATATCCTAATGATTAGGCATTGTGCATGTTATTGAAGAAAGACAATCCATGCCAAAAATGAAAACGCTGGACAAAAGAAACATTTTATGGTAAAATTCAATCATGTCTCTGGATGCTGATTTTTTGAACAGAAAGGTTTGTCATGGAAAGTATAGCAATCTTGCTTTCAATTTTTAGCACTATTGTGGCTTTAATTTCTGCGTATATAGCCCAATTTAAAAGAGGGAAAGTGCTCATACCTTCAATTCGAGGATATCGTTTAGAACCATTAAATTTTTTTGAAGATGGAAATGGCTATCGCGGTGTACGGATGTACATTTTGATAACTTTGATGAATACTGGTGCACAAAATTTAGCAGTGCATGATCTTAGAATACGTATTCCAATTACAGAGCAAAACCAAGATTTAATACTTTTCTGGGAAAATGAATGCTCTGATCTCAATGGAAAGGATGCTCAATTTGCAGCCCAACCAACACTACCGCCTTATGGCAGTTGTAGCCACGTTTACACATTTGTAAGTGCGTTTAAAGCAGATGCTGGGAAATTAGTATCTGCAGTAGAAGAAATTTGCACTCAGAACCCAAATAAAATCTATCCAGCGCAAATTCAATTGCGCACTAGCCAAGATAAATGGCAAACATTATGCCAAATTGCGTTCCAACATAGTGGAAGGAATTGGCTTGAGCGTGATTTCAGCAAAATTAATTCCATATAGCAAACTTTTTTCAGGTTCAACTTCAACGAGTTGGACCTGAAAAATTTTACAATCGTAGAAAGGTTGTTTATGGAAGAACAAAGGCAGCAACAAGCTGCACGCAAAGTTTTTCAGCAAAAATTGCTCCAAAATGCTATGGTAGAAGGTAATGAGGATGAAGTAAAAAAAGAATTGGAAGTACAAGAACAAAAAACATCGGAAGAACTACAATCCGAACGTGCTAGTCTCAAAATTCGTGAAACAGGTTGGTGGTTTTGGCGCACAGTGGTGATCCCTCCCAACGCTTATGTTGTGCATACACGCCGTGGCTGTTCCAAGCCCATTACCTTAGGTCTAGGATTGAGCTTTCGATTTCGTCCTCGAACAGATAGCTATCTAGCCGTGCCCGCGACTCTTCAAACCATTGGCATTGTAGCTCAAGGTATTAGCAAAGAAAAGCAAGGCATCAGTATTTTAGCATACGTACAATGGCTCATCAGTGATTTTTCTATTGCATATCGCCGCTTAGATTTTTCTGATCCCAAGGATCCAGTTAGCATTGTGAATGCCCAATTGCGTGAACAAGCAGAAGCCGCAATCAAGGACAAAATCTCCACGATGACAGTGGAAGAAATATTAACTGATAAAGCACCCATCATTGAAGAACTAACGCAACGTATGAAAACTGTTGCAGAAGGAGCAAGCCAAGGCGGCGTTGGCGGAGGCTTAGGGCTACAGATCGTCACAGTCCAAATTAAGGAAGCGTTTGTTTGCTCTCAACGCTTATGGGAATTCTTACAAGCCCCGTTTAGAAATGAACGTGAGCGAGAGGCAAGGCTCAGCCGGCTTCGTGTTGAAGAAGAAATCCGCCAACAAGAGCTGAGCAATCATAAAAGCATCGAAAGTTCTGAAGCACAGACTCAGTCTGACATTGCCAAATTCAAAGCAAGCAAAGAGCGTGAATCTTTTGAAATTGTTCTCAAAGAAAGAATGTGCACGCAGGAAATACAAAGCCAAGAGCAGCAACGCAATATTGAACTTCAACAACAAATTCAAACGCAACAACGCGCATCCCTGCGTGCCCTAGAAGAACAAGGACTTCGCAATGCACAAGAGATTGGATTGATCAAGCTACAACAAGAACAACAATTAGCCCTCGAACGAGCTAAATTAGACGCTGAAAAAGCATTGCAGTCAAAAGAAATGTCCGTAGCGGCTAGTATCAAACAATTGGAAGTAGAAACCAAACTCAAGCAATATGAATATCAGTTGCGCTTGCAGCAATTGGAAGGCCAAAAAGTATTGCTTACCAAAGAACACGAAGTTGCTCAACAAGAATTGCAGCAAAGGCTGCAACGTCAGGCTACAGAACAAGAATACCGCTTGGAATTAGAACAAGCGCAATTTGAGCAAGAAAGATCCCAAGAGCAAGAGACAAACCGCATCCAGAATGAACAAAAACAAAAAGAATTGGAATTCCTCAAAGCCAAACAAGCCATCGAAAATGGCCTGTCTCAAGCAAGTCTCACCAGCCGCATGATTGATGCTTTGCCTGATCTAGCAAAACAACTGCCTAAGATTCAAGAGTTAAGGACATTGCATATCTCTTCTGATCCAAACTCCACAGATGGATTTTCGATCTTGACAACCTATTTGGCAAAATTATTAGAAATGGCTCGCGGCCTAGGGCTGAAGATTCCAGGCACGGAGACAATAGAAGCACCTCAAACTGATGAGAAAAAATAGGTAACGCATATATGTCTGATTTATTTTGCCCAAAAGCACGAGTATTTTTATTTGCCGGAAATTTTGGTAGTGGAAAAACTGAAATAGCCATCAACTATGCCCTGCAGCTTCGGAAACAGAATCCTGATGTCACAATTATGGATTTAGACATCATCAAGCCGTATTTCCGATGCAGGGCTGCCACAGAATTGATGCGCAGCAATGGCATCCAAGTTGTCATTCCCTCTGGTGAATATCGCTATGCAGATTTGCCCATTGTCTTGCCAGAGATCAAGGGCCGCATTGCACAAAACCCAGGTTACACTATTTTGGATATAGGCGGCGAAGATGTTGGTGCGCGCGTTTTATCTTACTTGTCCGAGGCATTTGAAGGGCTGCATGATTTTGAATTCTTCATTGTCGTGAATCGAAATCGCCCATTCACCAGCGATTGGCTTGGTGTAGAAAAAGTCCTCAAGGCCATCGAAAGAACAGCCAAGCTACGCTTCACTGGTTTAATCTCGAACAACCATTTAATGCAGGAAACAGATTTAGACACTGTGCTCGCAGGTTATGAACTTGCCAAAGAAATTTCGCAGCGTACTTCATTGCCTATTTTCTGTGTAGCAGTCCCAGAAGAATTACACGACATAGCCAAAGCTCATATCTCAAGCCCAATCTTACCCATCCACCGCTATTTATTGCCTCCTCATTTAGTCAAGGCGCGCTGGTCTGGAATATAGCAGCAAACTATATAATTTTCAGATTGCTGTGCGCGCTGGTCTGGAATATAGCAGCAAACTGTATCATTTTCAGATTGCTGTTAAAGTAGTCAATCCAATGCCAGAGAAGGTGTATTCTATAGAGCGACATCAATGGCTATCTGATGATGCTTAAATGATTGCTGATGAAATAAAAAAAATGCGCAACGATAATTTATTCAGCTTTTTGCAATGCAGGAGAAAAAATAAATGAACCGCTACTTTTTTTTCATATTTTTGAGCATTGCTTTCATAGGGCTTGGCCAAAGCCAGGTGCAAGTCTTGCAAAGCAATGATCAGTCGCTCACACTTGAATTTCAAATGCCCCAGCAACCTATGATGCAGCAAATTGGAGAGGATTGGCAAGTCACTATGCCGGGTTGGGGCAAAGTAAAAACTCCAGGTTATCCTCAATTACCCACCACAGGCACTGTGGTGCAAGTCCCAGAAAGCGGCGCTGTCCGATTGGAAATCGTGGAAACAAAATCCATTGTTTTAGGAAAAGGCAATATTGAGCGTGCGCCTCAATGGGAATTGAAAGAAGATGGAACATTGCAGAAGGTTCCTGTTGAACCAGTCGCTTTAACAGGATTTTTCCCAAGTGCATGCGCTTCTTTAGGACAACGCGGTATTTTACGTCAAGTGAGCGTCGTTCCTGTGCAATTATACCCTGTCCAATGGGATCCAAAAACAAAAGCCATTCGGTGTATCACACGCATGGTATTGAAGCTTACCTGGAATGAATCATTGCCTATGTTCCAAGAAGCAAGGGATGATTTTGCAGCATTGTGCAGCCGTGAAATTCTCAATTATCATGGCCCCAATCCTCGTAGAATTCAAAGCGAAACTATGCGAGAAAGCCCTGGCAGTGGCCTCAAAATGGAAATTGAAAAGCAA
>JAKLHB010000110.1:4823-13376 GCA_022710345.1 Planctomycetota bacterium | reverse complement strand
GGCCCGTACGGTTTGGGTTAGCATGGGGGGTGACTAACATATTACCTAGCAACTTAATAAACCTTGCTTACTCTGCTGAATTGGCACTAACAGGAATATTGCCGATTGACATAATGGATTCCCCAAATTCGTTATAGTAAGAGATGCTGTTGTAGGAAGCTGTTTGTTAAATAGCTTCCTACAGCAGAGCCAGACCACCATGCCATCGCCCCAGAAGCCTTGAGTAGGAAGCTGTTAAATAGCTTCCTACAGCAGATGATCAATCATCATCTGGCCCGGATGTCTGAAAACTAGCCCAAATAGGCCGATGATCAGAGACCAATTTTTCAGCAGTTGCTAAATCGCCAGCAAAATCAGATTCATCAAACCGGACAATGCCTTTTTGTTTTGCAAACTCTTTCACATAATTTTGTTGGAACCATATATTGTCATATAAATTGGTATCCCCAATCATGCTCTTTTCAGGCGCGCTAAACATCCAAATCATGTTTGGAATGGCTTTCATTGCCCCAAACGCCAGATCATCTTCTGGAGGCCGATTAAAATCGCCCATCAGGATAATATCATTTTCTTTGGCATCAGCATCCTGGATTTGTTGGAAGATTGTGGCTAATCGAACGATTTCTTGCCGTCGTTCTTTCACAGATTTTCCCCAAACAATATGCACTGCAATGATCGTAAAATCAAAAGCCCCGCTCTGAAATGTTGCATAAAAGGGCTCGCGGATAAAATTATTTTCCACATCTGTCACAATTTTGCCAGGTTGAAGAACACTGACTTTGCGAGGATCATATAAAAAACAATAAATTTCTTTTTGTTGTCGGCCTACTGGCTGGCTAAGAAGGCATTCATAATGTCTGCCAAGCTTTTGCAAAGCTTGTAAAAGTCTTTGCACTACTTCAGCATCTCGTACCTCTAAGATGCTGATCAAATCATAAGGCAAAATTAGTTTTGCCATCTTTTGCAATCCCTCTTGTGGTCTGGAATCGCTCAAAATTCGAATATTCCAAGAAGCAATTGTGATGATCTTTTTAGACGATCGCGGCGCAGGATACACTGGGGATATCAAGCTCAGCCAAAGGATGCCAAGGGCGATCATGCCAAAAACTAAATAAATTTTACGTTTCATAATACCTCAGTTGTAGTTTTAAAAGACATGCCGAATGGCTCATGCACAAAAATAAAGTAAATACCATTTTAAGACAACAAAGAATGCTAGTTGTCCCAATATGATGACATAGAGCTTAGAGAGTTTAGGCCGTGAGAATAGTAAATTAGTGACTTTGTTAAATTGTACCACTAGCAGTTTTTGCAATGTCAAAATATTGCCATCACCAGGTTGCGCTTGTGCCATGGCTTCGCTTATGATATTTACTAAAGGAAGACGATGCAAAATAAATTTGATGAGCATACGCACTGGCCATTGCAATGTATTGATCTTCTTATGATATTGATTAGCCAAGATATTGAGCTTAGATTGAAGCTGATTTTCACGTACGGCCTGGTTTAGCTCTGGATTACCTTGTATAACTTCCAAGATATGCTGCACAGCTACATCTATTAACATTGCTTTTTTATGTTGAATCAAATACCAAATTGTTGTTTTCACTGCATACATTTTAGCAAATAAAAAATAAAGAATAGGATAGCCGACCATAAAGATTAGCAATAGACAAAGCTTGAACTGACTGAGCAGGCTCTGATCAAATGAAGTGACTAAGTTCCACATCTCTGAAAACATCCAGATCGCCAGTAAGGTTGTTATGACTAAGCCAAGCAAAGTAATGCCGATCAACCTGCTTGTCAAAAGATAGGCAATTTTCATAAACTTTTGTCCTGATAAATTGATTTCATATTATGATAGTACAATGCCCGATATGCTGCCATATTTTATATTGCCACATTCTTCAACTAGCAATTTGGATAATTATATAAATTTTTTTCATATTTTTCCTTTTTGAAAATTGGTTGCTTTACCAAATTTTAGGCTGAAATTGAGCATCATTTTGGATGACCAGATTGTCCTCAGATTGTCCCAAGACAAACAAGCCTGCTTGATATGCCTGACGATCTGCGTTTCCAGTGATTTCGATGCCAGCAACAGCGCCAATCAGTTTTCGATGGGCATATTCAGGAAAAAAGTTTTTGAATTTGCCTAAATTTTCCAGGCATGTCTGGACATCCTCATTGCTTAATGTACTTTTTGCCTCAACGAGCAAAACATACTCTTCATTAAGTCCCAAAATATCCACTTCCATCATACCTTTTCCGGGTAATTTTGCTTTTACACGTTGAGAAATGGTGTGAATGGGAATACCTCTTTCTGTAAAAGCATTTGCAACGCCAGGTGCAAGAATATATTCCACAAACCGGCCCCATTTTGCTTTCAGGGTTTCTACTTCATACGTAGCTCGATCTATATGTTTACCAACTCGATCTATATGCTCTCTCAGCTCCTGCATTCTTTTGTCAGACTCCTGCATTCTTTTGTCAGACTCCTGCATTCTTTTGTCAGACTCCTGCCTGCTTTCCTGCATTTTCCTATCACTTTCTCGAAATAAGGCCCAAATTTCTGCGATCGCTTTTTCTGTTTCAGTCATGACTTCCTTCCTTTCTTAGATGAATGCCTAAAATCTTTGATCAAAATTGCCTTGCTTGCGGCATGCACTTTGAGAAAGTATAACCACGGTTTTAAAACCTTGCAACAAAAAAGAAAAACAAAAAAGCCAGTATTCCTCACTTCCTCTAATAAATTAAGTTTGTCATCAGAAAATGGATTTGATATAAAAAATTTTCTTATCAAAATTAGATTATTTACGCTGTAAATTTTTGCACAAAATAAAAGCGGCCGTCTATTAAGCGGTCGCTTTTATTTTATTCTGCCAGGTCATTATCCTGCCTGCTGCCTGCCTGATTCAAAGGCTTTGAGGTTGAGGTCCATGATTTTTTGGCCTTTAGCTTCAAAACAGGCTTGCACCCATTTGGACATGGTTTCAGCAGGGAAATCTAAATGACGGCTTAATGCACCGAGCAATACCATATTTTGGGTATTGGGATTGCCAACTTTTTTGGCTAATTCAGCAGCATTGATGAGCAGATGGCGATATGGTGCAAAAGCAGCTTTGAGTTTTGCAATATCTGGATAGTTTGGGATATTGATAAAAGGCTCACTATTTGTAATAATTAGGCCATTGGGTTTGAGGAATTGAAGATAGCGAAGGGCTTCTAAAGGTTCCATGCTGATGATGACATCTGCACCCCCAATATCAATCGTATCGCTGTGAATAGGATCCGGTGAGATTCGAACATGAGATACAACACCGCCGCCACGTTGGGCCATTCCATGAACTTCATTTTGTTTGAAATGAAGTCCCAAATCCATGGCTGCATGATCCAACACATAGGCTAGGGAAAGGATTCCTTGGCCACCAACTCCTGCAATCAAAATATCATATTTCATAGAATTTTCCTTTGCGCTTGGATTGGCATTATTCGGCCTTTTTTACTTTATGCTTTGCTGTTTGAATGCACTCACGTCGGCATACCAAAACAGACAACCCCTTATACGCAAATTCTTCTTTCAGGATCGCTACATTGGTTTCAAAATTCTTGGGCAATGGAGAAAGTTCCTTAAAATGGGCTTTATCCACGCCAAGGCCAAGAATCACACGATCCAAAATCTCTCCAGTGGCCATTGTGGTTTGCCCACCAGTCATTGCCACAGTTGCATTGTCCAAGATGATGACCTTGATATTGCTGTTTTCACGCGCTGCACCAATCAAGGGTGTCATGCCAGAGTGGATGAATGTAGAATCCCCAATGGTCGCCACACAAGGGCCGATGCCACAATCTGCAGCACCTTTGGCCATGCTAATGCTGGCACCCATGTCAACGCAGGTTGTGCCCATATTATAAGGCGGCAATGCGCCTAGTGTATAGCATCCGATATCGCTAAAAACTCTACCTTGAGGATATTGCTGCATCACTTGTTGCAAGGCCTGGTATATGTCTGCATGTGGGCAACCTTTGCATAATGCTGGCGGACGTGGTGGCATTTCGACGTTTGGCAATTGAGCATGCTCTTTGGATGGCTTGCCAAAAGCTTTGCGAACAGAATCCGGAGAAAGCTCTCCATCGCGTGAAATCGTCCCATCCATACGTCCGTGAATTTTGTAAGAATGTGGCAAAATTGCTCGCAGCTTTTCTTCCAGGAATGGAAATCCTTCTTCTAGGACTAAGACTTCTTCTACAGCATCAAAAAATTGGCGTATTTTGGCAATAGGTGCTGGATAAACATTGATCTTCAAAAAAGAGATGGTTTCATTCATTTGCTGGAGGTATTCCAAAAGGTAATTGTGCGCAATGCCAGTGGTGATCACTCCAATTTTTCGATTTTCAGTTAAGTGCATGATGTTAAACGGCGATTGTTCAGCATAAGCAAGTAGATCAGCCTGTATTTGAAGCAGATTTTTGTAGCGTTTGCGAGCATTTACAGGAAGCAATGTCCATTGAGTAAAATCATTGGAAACAGGCTTTGGCTCAACAAAAGGTCTGGGATCTCTCAGTTGCACAGTGCTCCGGCTATGTGCCAATCTTGTCACCATGCGCATCATCACAGGCAATTGAAATCGTTCTGAAATTTCGTATGCTTCGCGGGTTAGATCATAAGCTTCTTGCTGATTCGAAGGCTCAAAGCATGGAATCATAGCAAAATGAGCATAGTATCGGCTGTCTTGCTCATTTTGAGAGCTATGCATACTTGGGTCATCTGCAACTGCTACAATAAGGCCGCCATTGACCCCTGTCATGGCCGAATTCATAAATGGATCAGCAGCGACATTTAGCCCGACATGTTTCATAGTGACAATGGTCCGACATCCTGCAAACGAAGCGCCCAAGGCTTCTTCATAAGCAACTTTTTCATTAGCAGACCAAATTGCATGGATGGGAGCATGATGCTTCTCTACGTAATCTATAATGTATTCATAAATCTCGGTAGAAGGGGTACCAGGATAGCCGCAGGCTGTCTTGATGCCAGAATGGATCGCACCCAGCCCTACAGCTTCATCACCCATTAAAATCTCTTTCATAATAAAAAACCTTTCTCAGGATTTCTGTGAAAAGGAGATGGATCAATGTCCGAATGTGCTGAATCAGAGCAAAAATTCCAATTTTCTTGGCACTTAAACCAAGGAAAAAAATTAGGAGGTGCAATTTCTTGAGCTTCGTATTCATACTCAGCGAGGATTTGGACTTTTTTCTTAGGCTCCATGCAAAACTCCATCTATTTGCTGGTTGAATCAAAGTGCATTGTTTGAAAATACTGCTTCACCAAAGGATCATATTCTGATGGCCACCAGGCATTTTGCCAGGTAGCGTTCAAAGATTGGGATTGAAAAGAGACAGTAGATTGGCTTGTATCCTTGGGTTTAGGCATCATCAGCGAGTTTATTTTAGCTGGCGATGGTCCTTGATCTTGTGCATTGGCTCTTCTAGCTTGTGAATTCCATAGTGGAATCTTTTCCTGAGTGCTCATTCCTTTGGCCTGGGTTGGAGTTTTACCTTGAGCAATCGCTCGACGTGCTTGTTCCAAAATTTGAGCTGCTTTTTGATAATTTTGCATAGTTTTGATAGTTGATGCGATCTGGTCCATGGAATTGGGCGCAGGTGATTTGCTAGCAAGCTTGTTTGGGGCAGTGTGCACAGGATTGGGCAAATCTATGCTCATGATTTTGCGCTGCTGTTGTTGCATTTTTTCTTGAATCTGGAGAATCATTGCGTGCAATATGCGATCTTGATAGATTGGGTCTGAGCATTTAGGCCATTCCTGTATTTTTTTTTGGATTTGCCTGGCTAAGTTGCTTTCATGAGCTTGCTCTAGCATTTGGCTAGCTTCCATCAGATTCGCCAATAAAGCCTGTTCTTGTGGATTGATTTCAGATGGTGGCTCTATCCAAAGAATGGTGGCTGAAGTGATCGCCACCCAAAATAAAATTACCAAAAGCCAGTTTTGGCTCCACGCTGTGTTTGAAAATAAAACAGTGGCTTGAGAATCTTTTATGATTTGCATACGCTTTTCTGCATCGCACAAGATCGCAACTTGCAATGGATTTTGAGCATGAGTTTGTAAAACTAAATAAGCAGATGCTATGCGCTCTGCTGTATGATATTTTTGGTCTAAATAATGGGCTGCGTGGATTGCACTAAGTCGTTTTTGAAAAACTTGGACTAGCCCTAGGATAAATAAAAATAAAAGCATAATGAAATATGCTAGCTTAGGCATGGGCTGGTTTTGACGAAATGCAAAAAAAAATAGATTCATCAAAATCCATATCAAAGACAGCTTAATTCCTACACGCTTAGTATGTTGCAAGAGCCATTCATATTGAGTTTGTCGGATCCGGGATTGAATGAGATGCATATACAAATCCACCTAGCATGATCCAATTTAGAACGGAGAAAACTCGCTTTGATGCCAATAATCTTGTTTCAATGCATCTTGTTGATGCAACAGCATATTATAATGTGTCGTTTCCCAAGCAGCTAATTCTTCATAGAATTTCTTTGCCTCTGGATTATCTATTTTTTGAGATTGACTACGATAAAATTGGATTGAAGAAAGCTCCAGTTGGATGCCAATCGAAATAGCTGTCATTTCATAGTGTGCTTCATGGATGCGAGTCTTGATATTTTCAGAAAAAATCGGGCTTGTGAGGGAAAAGATGCTTTTGGTTAATCTAACGTTTGCATCTGGCCGATCCGCGTTCAAAAAAGATTGATATTGAGCTTTTAAAAAGCGAACATGTTCCATCTCTTCTCTTGCCAAGCGTTCAAACACTTCTCGTCCTTGAGGGTCCATGGTAGAACGAGATGCCATCAGATAAAAATGGTGGCCTTCTACTTCAGATTTAATGGCTTCCAGTAGCCCTTGGGCTAAGGCATCATTCTTCATTTTTTTTCTCCAAAATACAAAAATTTATTTGCAAGAATCTATAGCAATACGTATGATGATAGCCAAGTTGCTAGTTTCATCAAATAAGCAACGTATTACCTAAATAACTCTAAATCATTCAAAAAGATAATGAAAAAGTAGCTTTGCCAGCATCCATACATTGGCTTTCATTGGCTAGCAAACAAGTTATACAAAAGTCGCATGGAGATATTGTATCCTAAAAGAAAGGAAATTGCGAGAGATATGCCAAGCAAAAAAATAAAAATTATCGCATCTTATGATTGGAGTATGCGATATGCCTTATTTGAGTTTGCGAAATTTGCAGTTTCAAAAATTCATTACAATGGAGAAAGTTATTCTATAGAGTTTGATAAAGTTATTGCAGAACCTATATTATGCGGGCAAAATTTATCTCCAACTGCGGACTTGATTTTAGTACGCCGCGATGAAGGAAATGAATACTATCGCTGCTGGATGCAACAAGCGATGAATTCAGGTGTTGCGTTGATGAACCATATTCATACGATGACTACGTGTGAAAAGCATAGCGCGTATGATCTATTGGCACGGGGCTTGCATCCAAGTGATTATTTCCCTAAGACTGTGTTGCTACCACAGTTTTATCCTTATACTGATGATCAAAAAAGACAAGATGCATGGGAATATGAACAATCCACCACAATTCAAAAGACCAAATATGGTTTTGATAGCTTTAGGCGGCAAGTCAATGTGGATGAAATCCATGCTCAGGTAAAAAAATACTCCCGGATTTTCGAGCAAGGCCGCGTCACACGCGATTTATTCTACACTCCGGATCAACGATACATCCAGGCAGTGGTTGAACAAATTTTCCAAAATCGCTTTCCTTTATATCTAAAAAAAGCATTGGGACATGGAGAAGCGTATCGAGTTCACTCTTTGGGAGAACTCCATCTTCGATTTGATGAAACCAAAGGCAAAGCATATCATCTTCAAGAAAGTATTGACCAATATGATGCGGTGGTACACTGCATTGGTGTGGGTCCACAAACTTTGCTTGTGCAATATTATCATGAAAAACCTGTGCAAGAGCGTTGGGCACCAACAAAAATGAAGCTCGACCGGGAAATGGAACAACGGCTGACTAGCTACTGTTTGTTTATGGATGCTTACCATCGTTGGAATGAAAATGCTGTGGAAGTCATTATCAAACAAGGCCAGGTTATTCCAATTGATGTAGCAAATGCTATACCTGAAAGCCATTTTACATCCTTGCACGTTCATTTCCCTTGGCTAATCTGTGCACAACTCCAATGGTTTATTTATTGTGCGGTTACACAAAAAAATATGTGCATAGATACACCCAAGGAATATCTACAAGTTCTCAATGACCCTGCCAAAAGTGCCTTGGAAAAATATGAATTTCACAGGCAAAAAAGCCAAGAATATTTTAATATAGATGACTTCCAAAATTTTTGCAGCGAAAATTTTGCTAATATTGATGACCGTATGATTCAATTTTATGATCGAACTTTTGATGACATCATTCGTTACGCAATTCATTTTAGTGAATTTCCTAGAGAATCCCACGATTCCCTTTATAAATATTATAAGTCTTTAAT
>JAKLHB010000110.1:0-4813 GCA_022710345.1 Planctomycetota bacterium | reverse complement strand
ACCTCAAAAGCATTACTTTTTGAAGCATGAATCATTAAAGTTATACGACGCATGGAATTTATTTGTATCCTTATTGAAATAATAAGTTGCCAGCCACTCAGTTAAGTTAGCAACGCTTATTTAAATTTTTTAAGGATTTTTTCAATGAGTTTAGTCCATGTTGACTCTCAAAAATGCGTTCATTGTGGAACGTGCATTGAGGTTTGTCCGATAGGCTTGCTGGGAGCAGAACCTAGCGGAATACCTTGTGATAATCCAGGTGCTGAAAATATGTGCATGGTATGCGGCCATTGCATTTCCTCTTGCCCCCATGATGCGCTACAGATTTCTAAAAATACCCAAAAATTGAGCCCATTGCCTAAAGCGCCATTTGTAGAGGCTGAAAATGTCAAAACATTCCTCAAGAGCCGCCGTTCTGTTCGCCAATATCAAAATAAGCCTATTTCCAAAGATGTGTTTGAACAAATTCTTGATGTGACTCGTTGGGCACCTACTGCAATGAATGGCCAGCCTGTGCAATGGGTTGTATTTCAAAACAAAGATGATGTGCATAAAATTGCAGGCGTGGTCATAGAAGGATTCCGCAAAAGCCAAATGTTGCCTGCCATAGTGCAAGTATGGGACAAAGGCAAAGATATGGTACTCCGTGGTGCTCCTCATCTAGTATTAGCCTGCGTACCTAAGGTTGCTATAGAACATACACGTGGCGATTGCATCATTGCGCTCACGTATTTGGAACTAGCCGCACACGCTCAAGGCATAGGCACATGCTGGGCAGGCATGCTCATGTTGATGGCAGAAAAATACCCGCCTGTTTTGGAAGCCTTGCAATTGCCTTCTGGCCTAGCATTAGGCGGAGCGATGATGCTTGGGTATCCAAAATATAAATATCATCGTTTGCCTCCACGCAAACCTGCTCAAGTGAATTGGAAATAACCAAAAAAGAAGAGGCGATTCTATCGTCTCTTCTTTTTTTCTGATACAAAAATACTACAGGCTAGTCATCGTCGCCAGAATACATTCGGAATAAGCCCCAAACAGGCCGATGATCAGAAACTGCTGCTGAGGCCGCATCATCATTATTCCCAAAATCACTTTCATCAAAATGAACTATACCACGATCCAAGGTAAATTCTTTTGTATAAATGCTTTGAAACCATAAATTATCGTATAATTCTGTATCCCATATCATGCTTTTGGAAGGTGGGTCAAAAAGATGAAGCATGCTGGAAATGGATTTGATCGGGCCCCAAGCGAGATCATCGTCTGGCGCACGATTGAAATCACCCAAAAGAATAACATCATTTTCTTGAGCATCAGCATCTTGAATAGTTTGATAAACATACGCCAAACGGTTGATTTCTTTTCGGCGTTGGGCGACTGTGCTGCCCCAAATCACGTGAATGATGATCGCTGTAAAGTCAAAATGCCCAGCCCTAAAAGACGCATAATATGGATATCTGAAAAAAGTAGAATCTTGGAATAAACTTCCTGCCTTGACTTGCGAGATGATTGTGTTATCATAGACAAATGCATACAACTCACGGCTGCGATCTTCTTTTACGATATCATTTACATCTGTTGATCCTACATAAGGACTTACGTCATAAGAATAGGAACGGTTGAACTCACTTTTGAGCATGGCCACCATACGTTGTAATACATCAACATCACGGAGCTCTGAGATCGCAATAAAGTCGAATTGTTGTGCTATTTTACATATCGCTCGCAATTCTTCATCAGTTCGCGAATTGCTGAAAATACGAATATTCCAGCTTGCGAGCTTGATGGTATCTTTTTCTACCTCTGCGTATGGCATTGTGCTAAAATATAGCACAAGCATAACACCTAAGACAAGACAACGCATATCGTTTCTCCTTTTGTGGAAGTGAAAACTTAATGGTAAGGACCATGGAGAGGTTTAAAATAAGCATAGCACAAAGTGATTGAAAAAACAATCCAGAAAAAAGATAAACTTTATGCGTAGCTCGTGAAAATGCTATTAATAAATTAAAAAAATTAAAATTTTTATTTTTCTAATAGAACGTGTTTTTTTGTGTGATTTGCAGTATTATATTTATGCAGTATTGCTTTCCTATTTTCTTCTAAAATAAATAGAAAATTTGCAATGATATGAGAACCCATTTCTTTAGAATCTGTCCACAATAAGGCAAAAATAAATGAATCCAGAAAAATTTGCCAAAGAAATTTTTAAAACAATTGCTATGTTGCAAGAGCAATTATCCAAAGCCACGATTCAGTCGTTGGCATGGACTGTCAGAGTGATTTTGGTTGATTTTTTAAATTCTGGGCAACGATATTACATCACTTTGGACATCAAGGGAAATCTTGGCATTGGAACGCAGGCCGTAGATCATCTTCCCATGCTTCATATTTCCTTGACCACCCAAGCCTGCCACGATCTAGCTATGGGGAACTTGCATCCCATCGAAGCTTTGGTCATGGGCAAAGTAGCCTTAGATGGCATACCTTTGAGCCATTTGCGACCATTATTAAAACTTTGGCAGCACTTCTGTGTTGCATATCAAAAAGCACAATCCTTTGATCAGCCTGCTGCTCCTGGAACCTTCAAACATAAAGAAATCAAATCTGGTTCCAAATGGACAAAATCCCTGATCCAATTGCCTACTAAAGTAGGAATACTCACCACTCGCTTATGTCGAGGTGTTGGACTGCATAGACTAGCCATCAAAATGCAAAATGGCCTTGCTGCAGCTTGGGAAAATGCAGAGAGCGAAATTCGTGATTCGCTCAAATTGCCTGCTGCACAACCAATTCTTCAGCCCCAGGTCGCTCCACCAACATCTCCTGAGCCAAGTGCCGTAGAACCACCCAAGGATGTTATCTTTGGAGAAGAACATCCAGAAGAAATCCCAGCACCAGCCAAATCAACAGCACCATTGCCAAAAGAGCCTGATATAGAAGATGGACCACTCCCTAGCGCTCCTAAGTCAGAAAGCATTTTTGTCCCCTATTGGGAAGAAGAAACCGTAACAAATTATTTGGAAGGTACACCTGTCACAGAAGCCGTTATCTTAGCAGATCAGGGTGAAGAAGCAAAAATAACACCGGACAGTAATGCTACAAAAACTGTGGCAGAAACACCTGGTGTGATTGAATTTCATGAACGTTTACCAATGCGCTCTATGTCATCAGAAGCTGCTTTTTTAGATGACATCACCACTGCTGAATCTATTTTACCACCTTCAACACCTGTTTCTGCTTATCCCCCAGATGCCGACGTTTTAGACCCTGATATATGGGATGCCACAGAGGAAGAAGTCCCTAAGAGTGAATTGACTTCCGATATTGTACATCATGATCCTTTGGATCCATCTGCTCCAGCGTATATGCCTACATCCCCTATTGCTCCAGCTAAACCTGGCGTGGATCCAACTGCTGCGGCCACAATGCCTACATCCCCTATTGCTGCGACTAAACCTGGCGTGGATTCAAGTGCTGCGGCATCGCCTATTATTCCGGCTAAACCTGGCGTGGATATGAATGCTGCGGCTCCGATGCCTATATCTTCTGTTGCTGCGACTAAACCTAGCGTGGATTCAAGTGCTGCGGCATCGCCTATTATTCCGGCTAAACCTGGCGTGGATATGAGTGCTGAGACTCCAATGCCTATATCCCCTGTTGCTAAGCGAAAAGATGAAGCAACAATGCAAAAAGAAGCCCCAGAAAAATTAAAGCCAGCGCCAAAAGCCTACGATATAGAAGAGCAAGACTTAGAACAGCCAAAGCCAGAGGAAAACGTAGATGAATTAGAAGGTTTTGATGACAACAAATTGGAACAAGTAATCTTAGAATCCCAAAGATTGGCTCAGCAAGAGGCAATGCAAGGAGAGGAACAAAGATCTATATCTGGAGAACCAAGTCCTTCCTCATTCCCCAAAGACAGCATAGGTACACACCCTAAAGAAACTCGCGTCTTGGCACCAAAAGAAAGCACAACACAGCCTAAAGAGGCCCCAAGCCTACAAAAGCCAGGAATGCCAATTTTGCAAAAGCAACCAATCCCACTTAGAGAAGATGCAGGAATGCAACGAGAAACCCCAGGCATCCAGATCAAAAGCACTAGCCCTGCAGCTTCCAAAGAGAGTGAATTATCCCAGCCCAAAGAACCAGAGGCCTCATTACCCAAAGTCAAAGGGCCAATCTTTCAAAAGCCAGGGCTACCAATTCCTCTCAAAGAAAGCATCCAACGAGAAAGCCCTGGAACTCAGGCCAAAGACACCAGCACAGCCGTTCCCAGAGATGCTGGGTTGGTGCAAAAAACAAGTTCATCTTCCATAGCCACAGATCGTGGAGCTTCCGCATCTAAAGATATTGCTCCAACACAGATCACCAAGCTAAGTGAACTCAGCCCGATGCCAAGCGTCAAGCAAGAAGTTCCATCCCCAGTACGTCAGTCCGATGCAGAACCTGTTTCCCCTGAAACTAAGCCAAAAATCACACAACCAGAACGAAAATCCAAAGATGCCTTTGCACATCGCCTTTGGGCAGTTTTGCGCAATCGTAAGCCAGTATCAGGAACTGTACCTTGGAGAAATTTTATTCTCTCAAGTCAAAGAACCTTTCAATCCTGGAATGCAGAAGCAATTGAAGACATTTCTCCTATTGGATTTGAAGTCCTAAATTCTGATGAAATTGTAAAAATCGTAGAGTACGCATTTACGATCCTAGAACGACGCGGCTGCAAAATGAGTGATGACCGTGCATTGCAAGCGATGCAAAATTATGGCTGTACATCTGACACCAAAACAAGCATGGTCACATTCTCGCC
>JAKLHB010000011.1 GCA_022710345.1 Planctomycetota bacterium | reverse complement strand
AAACCCCAGGCTTTATTCCCAAACCGCTTCGCGGCAAAAAACTTTGCTGCAGTGCAATCTTATACGAGAGTTCTCAAGCAACTGGTGTAGAAGAAAAGAAAGTACTTTTGAGCGACATTTGGCTATGCCATGAATTCTTCCGACATCAAAAAAGCGGATCCCAATTTCTCAGAAATTTCTTTTCTATCCAAGAACCAAGCAATAACTCATTGTAATACTTTGTTTATCAAAGTATTATGCTATTTTTTAAAAATCTTTAAAAAAATCTTTTTTTTTGTTGCAAAAAAAACGATTCCTATGCTATTATAGATTATGTACCTGTCCATTTCAAGGGATGCTCTTGAAGTTTCTAAACCAAATTGTAATAATTCTTTATCATCTCCCTATTATAATGGCAGGGGCTTAGAGACCAAGAGAGCACGTCAAGGAGACAAACCATGAAAAAAGGGTTTACCTTAATTGAACTGCTCGTAGTAATCGCAATCATTGGTATTTTGGCAGCTTTGTTGCTACCTGCTTTGGGATCAGTAACAGAAAAGGCCAAGCAAGCTAAATGCAAAGCTAACATTGATCAATTTGGCAAAATGATGGCTGTGTATCGCAACGACTATGGTAACCAAAACAGATATCCACCAGAAAACGGCTCGGCTTTTGTGGTTGCCTTGTATAAAGTCAAATTGCTCTTGGAAGCAAAAGTCTATGTATGCCCATCCACTGTTGATGAATATTTTGATGCTGGTGGAGTGATCAAAATTGGTTCAGTAACAGAAGGCGATACAACTAACTATGTCAGCTATGCTGGCCGCAAAAACAAAGATCAAAGGACCTATCCAGGTATCTACAAACCATTCCACAACACAACATTGACTACCATTGTTTCTGATGATTGGCAAGCAGAACCTAATCATGAGAATGGTCAATTTATTAACTTCCTATTCTTGGATGGCCATAGCGATCACGTCAGGGATTCGACTGTTGAAAGCGATGCTGATGGCTATACAAAATTCAAATCCAATGGCGATAAATTGGCTGATCCTTTGACCAACTAATTCATCTTTCTTGTGAAACTCAAAGAGGCCGGAGATTCCGGCCTCTTTTATTATTTTAAAATTCACCAATTGTCTTGGCAATCCTTTTGAAGGATGCAATAAAAGCTTAAAAAATTTTATTTTTTTGTTGCAAAAAAAATGATACCTGGCTATGATAATCTACATGCATGACTATTAGAAGAAATGCTCTTCAAGGTTCTAACCCAATTAAGCCCGGCTGACTAAGATATATCCTGGTAGATTCTGGTAATGCTACCTTTTATATCTAAGCAACTTGGAGCACTGAAATAATTTTTTATCATCATTTATCAACTTCCTATTCTTAGATGGCCATAGCGATCAAGAATGCAACTCTTGAAAGCGATGCTGATGGCTATACAAATTTCAAATCCAATGGCGATAAATTGGCGGATGTCGGCTGATCTGGATTCGTCGGCTGATCTGGATTCGTAGATTGCTCTGCTGGTTTGTTGAGTGGATTTTGAAGGTTCACGATGGTCAATGAACTGGGATGGATGCGCACAAAAATCGCAATCAATACTGGGATTAAAATGATTATTGCAAAGACTAAAGTATACCAATTGCGCAGCAGGCGATTGAGGCTTAAGCAATATAAGCTCCAAAAACGTTTCATTCTTTGATTTCTCCAACAAGGTAATGGAAAAGGGAAGTGAGGTCTTGGTCTTGGGAAAGGATTTTTTCTATGCGAAATTCTCCGGTCCCAAGAATGGCTGTGAATTTATGATAGAACATGGCAGGATCCATGGTTTGTACCATCATACTGCGTTCGTTGTCCTTGAACTCAATGCCTGTGATTTCTGGGTGCTGAAGCAAAATCTGTGCTAATTTGCGTAATTCAGTTCCTTGCACGAGCACTTTATGTTCGTGGTGTTTGAGTTTCTGTTGCAATTCTCCGATTTTGCCTGCAGCCGCGATTTTTCCACAGTGAATGATCACCACTTCTTGGGTCAATGCTTCCATTTCTTTCAGATTATGGCTGGACAAAAGAATCGTGGCCCCATGCTGGACCATTTCCAAAAGTAAGGTTTTAATTTGATACTTCACTAGTGGATCGCAACCAGTGAGCAATTCATCCAAGAGCAGAATCTTGGGATCATGAGCAATGGCTTGTGCTAGTTTTAAGCATTGTCGCATGCCTTTGGAGAGTACTTCAATGCGTTGATGGAGTTTATGCCCTAATTGGACTCGCTCAATTGCTTTGACGGCTCGTTCTTTGGCTTCGCGTTTGGAAAATCCATGCAGCTCTGTGAGCACAGTCACAAATTCTAGCACAGTCATAAAAGGATACACAGCATCTTTCTGTGATACAACACCCAATTGGCGGCGAAATCGAGTGCCTGTGAACGCTGGTTCACCTAAAATAGTGATTTTTCCCTGGCTGGGTTCTAAAAGCCCGCAGCAGAGATTTAAAAATGTGGTTTTCCCTGCTCCATTCGGGCCAATTAGGCCAACAATGCCAGAGTGAATGTCGAGGTTAATTCCGCTCACTCCGCGAATTTCGCCATACCATTTTGAAAGGTTTTCTGCTCGAATTTCTGCTGATTCCATAATTCTGTCCTATTGTCCAAAACTGATAATGTGTTTCAAACGGCGGTACAAAACCACAATGCAAAATAGTGCCAGGATTCCTAATAATACGATCGCCATATATCCATCTTTCGGAATACGGCTAGGATCCACGCCTTCGCCCCAATAATCAAAGAGAACTCGGCCAGTTGTCTCAAAATTCTTCAAGTATGACAAAAATGAGAGCGCTCGGAGTTGAAGGAATGAAGCCAATTGTTCAATAAATTTTCCGACTAAAAATATGCCGATAAAGACTAATCCAACAAATTTTGAATTTTTGCTCCAAGCCGAAAGGGCTAAAATCAGAAGGCCCATAGAAACTGTGAGAATGAATAAATAGGCCATAGTTTGAGCAAAGCGAATAATGGTAATATCTCCAGAAACAACTTGCCAGTTTTGAGAAGAATGAAATCCAGAGAATAAAAATCCATGCACCCAAAAAACAAGCATGGGCAACCATATAACTAAGAATGCATAGAAAAATACTGCCAATGCTTTACCGATAAAATAATCCTTGGCTTGAATAGGTCGGGCAAAATAGACTTGGTACGCGCCTTTTTTAAGGTCATTGGCAATAAGGCCGGCACCAATGGCCGTTAAGATCACGGCAAGCCATAGAGATTGTAATTCTAGAATGCCAAGAATGGTCTGCGTGAAATATCTTGGCCCCTGGGCTTCAAGTAATTGTGTGTCCAATTGTCCTTGTGTGAGCATAAAGAAATTCATGCTTTTGATGAGTGCACTGAGCCATGCTACACCCAAGAGTAAAATGGTGAGTGTGCGACGAAATGTGCATTCTAATGCAAATAAAAAAATCGCAAGCCAACGCCAGCGATTTTGCAAAACACCGTCAAAAGGAATGAATGAAAGAGATGAAGGCATCTTAAATTCCTTATCTAGGAAAAAAGCAGCGTTTGCTTAGAAAAAAGCAGCGTTTGCTTAGAAAATCCTGATGCCTGAGATTCAGGCACCAGGAGGAAGTAAGAAAAGCTTAATTCCAACATAGGCTATGAGTGCGATCTGTAATCACTCCATTTGTTTAGTAAGAAAAGCTTATTCCAACATAGGCTATGAGTGCGATCTGTAATCACTCCATTTTTGTTTAGTAAGAAAAGCTTAATTCCAACGTAGGCTATGAGTGCGGTCTGTAATCACTCCATTTTTGTTTAGATTGAGGCTAAATACGCTAATTTCAATGCCTGGTTGGCCATCTTGATCTCCAGTACCTGTGATTTGATAGGAACCAGTGATGTTATAATCTCGGACAGTGTAGCGGCGGTCATCAATGATTTTAATTGCACCAATGGTGACCACACCAATTTCATTGCCTGGATTGCCATCTGTATCATAGTTCCCATTGATCGCATATTGGCCTGGCAGGCTATAGTCACGAGAGGTATATTTTTTATCGTTAATAATTCGGAATGCACCAATGGTGACTACGCCGATTTCATCGCCAGCTTCGCCATTGGTATCATAATTGCCATTGATGGCGTATTGGCTTGGCATACTATAGTCACGAACACGGCCTGCTTTGTTGGAGAGAATTTTGAATGCACCAATGGTGACAATGCCAATTTCATTACCAGCGACACCATCTGTATCATAATTGCCATTGATCGCATACTGACTTGGCATGCCATAATCATATACGCGGCCAGTTTTATCGCAAATAATCTTGAATGCACCAATGGTGACAATGCCAAGTTCATTGCCAGCTTCACCATTGGTATCATAATTGCCATTGATCGCATATTGGCTTGGCATTCCATATTCACGGACGCGGCCAGCTTTATCGCAAATAATCTTGAATGCACCAATGGTAACGACTCCAATTTCGGCTCCTGGATTGCCATCTGTGTCATAAATGCCATTGATTGCGTATTGGCCTGGCATTCCATATTCTTTCGTTTTTCCAGAACCACCATAAATAATTTTAATGGAACCAATCTGGACAACTATGGTATCTGTTTGGCCATCGCCATTGACATCGCCTTGCAATGCTCGTGATTCCTCTTTGACAGGTTCTTCAGATACTGGATTAGGAGTGTGTTTGTATAAGCCATCTACTCCAAAATACGTGTTTAATGTAGTACCTTCGGTAAATACTGTTTCACCATCTACACTTGGAACACCTGCGGTTGTGAGTAAACCACGTGAATTCGAGGTACCTTGGGGAGTTGCTTCAAACCCTACTCCATTCGAAGAAACAGGCAAATTAGGTGTTTGTTGAGCTACTGCCAAGGAAATAGTGCAAAAAACAAGAATGAATATTTTGAATAGCATATCACAACCTTTCAAAAAAATACTTACTTGAGAACAAAAAATTTTAGGAAAAGTAAAAAAAGTCCAACACTTACAAAAATGATGATCAGTCCGGTTACTGTCGAAATAGAATTTTCTGTTTTTGCTTCTACTGAAGCGCTGTACATGCTTTCTTTGGATTGCCTAATCCCTGCTTTTGCTTGCAATATCTCCAACAGCATTTTCAACTCTTCTGGAGATTTGGAACCGATATCTTCATATCTCAAAGTTTTCAAAGCAAAATGAGGGCGTATATTCTGCATCTGTTTTTCCAGCAATGTGCAAATTTCATCGAACGCTTCTGGAGATGGAAGAAGGTCGGCAACGATCACATATTTGCCGTCTTTGTGCATAATATGCAAAGAAAATGCGTGTTTTAAGTTTTCAAAAACTAAAATATCGTTGATGTCTTTATATTCAATAGGAAATTCTACTGTGCTCCATCCTAATCCTGGCACCATCATCGTATGTTGCCCAAAGGTGATGCGGTTCACTTGAGCCCATTGTTTGACCATTAAAAAGCACATAGCAATTGCAACACCACCGGAAAAAACAAACAGAATCCAATAAAAAAAGATAACCGGAGTAAAGAATAATCGAAGGTTAGATAATACTAAATTCCCCAGAAGCACAGCGCAAAATGTACTAAAAATAATACCAAAAAGCATTAGCCCATATTTGATTTTATATTGGTATTCGCGTTCAACCATAGATTTGCCTTGTTGAAATGCGCATCACAGAATGCAACGCGCGTTAGGGCGATCAGTCGGTCGTCCCTACAGATGGCAAATGCAGATTCTACCGACTGATCGTCGTTTGATGAGCATTTCCAACATGGATAGCATAAAGCATTGAATATTATGCGCGCGTAGGGGCGACAAGCCGGATGATTAGGTTTTCTCTGGGAGCATCAATTTCAATAATTGCTTGCATAATCTGAAAAAAAGTTCAGGCTTCTCGAGTCTATTCCGCAATTCTACTGGGATGCTTTCTACACCAAGGTATGCGCCGGAAATAGCGCAGGCCATGGCTGCCATCGTGTCTGTATCGCCGCCATTTGATGCTGCACAATATAGACAATCTGTGTATGACTTTGGGTTAGACAGAAAGGAATAAATTGCAAATGGAACAGCTTCATCTGTTCTAACACTTAATTTTAGTTTCGCTGCTGCTTTTGCAGGTTCTACATTTTTTTGCAACAGCTCTTGAACATCTTGCATTTTACCGCGTATTGTAGGTTCTTGAGAGAATTGGATCAGGTGTTGGATAAACGTATCCAGTGGAAATGCTTCTTCAGGATTCAGTTGCATGGCGAATGCAATTGCTGCAGCCAATACAGCAGCTCCGTCTATGGCTACTGGATGGGTGTGAGTGACAATGGCAGAGAGTTTAACTTTTTCATATAAATCTTTATCTTGATAGAAAAATGCTGCCAATGGAGCAATTCTCATAGCTGCTCCATCACCCATGGATCCTGCTCCACCATATAAGCGGGCAGCGGCTTCTGGATAAGAAATTTTTTCATTTCGGACTATTGCAAAGACTGTGGGCGGCCCACCTGCATATCCTCTCCAGGGTTCTTGCTCAAAGTTTTGAGCAAAAGTATCACCCAGGTGCTGAATATCCAAATGGCCATTTTTTGCAACCAGTGATTCCATAATGCCAATGGCCATGGCTGTATCATCCGTATAACGGATGTCAGATCGGATAGATATTACACGAGCAAATTCTTCAGGCGTTATTTTTCTGCCAAAATTGGCTACAAATCCGAATTCTCCAATGGAATCTCCCAATGCACTTCCTAAAATACATCCAAAAAATTTAGATTCTAATGTAGGCTTGCTCATGTATCTCCTTTCTGAAAGCCAGAAATCTTGCCAGGATTGATTTCTGGCCTATTGACTATGCAAATTCAGCATACACTTTTTCTAAAGCTCGAATTAAATCTTCTGCACTTTGGTAACGCTTTTGGACTTTGATATTGAGCATGGTCATTACCACTTCTGCCAGAGACGGGGATACATTGACTAAATTTTGGATAGGGGTCGGCATTCTTTTGATGCGTACTTGGACCAAATAATCGAGCAAATCTTTTCCGCCTGGTCCTTTGTAGGTGTCTAAATATGGTGCCATGCCTGTCAACAGTTGGTAAAACGTGGCTCCAAGGCTATAGATGTCGGATCTAAAATCAACAACGCTGCTTTTGATACGTTCTGGCGAAATGTAAGGATAGCTTCCAACAATGGTGTCTTTTTGCGTTACCGAAATATCTACTTCTCCGCCTTCTGCATGGGCAATGCCTAGGTCAATTAGCTTGATTTCGTTTTTTTCTGTGATTTGAATATTTTCTGGTTTGATGTCTCTATGGATTGTCTGGTGCTCCCACATATACGCAAGTGCTCTGGCAGTGTAAAGCACAATTTTTGATGCAAACGCAGGGCCTAATACCCCTGCTTTCGAAGCATCCAAAAGGTCTTTTGCAGTTTGGCCAGGCAAATATTCCATCACCATAAATAATTTGCTTTGAACCCGGCTGTTATCTTGGATACACAATTGCCGTAGGTCATAACCTTTGACAATATTGGGATGGTTAAACCGTATGAGCATCAATCCTTCGAGTAAAAAACGGTTAATATCTGACAATGCGCTAAAAAGTGTTGTTTTGATTGCTACTTCTAAGCTATCGTTGAGGCGGCGGCCTTTGTATACTTTGCCCATAGCACCATGGCCAATGATGTCTTGGACTTCATAGAAACTGCCACCGCTGCCAGTGAGAATTGAACCAGGCCGAATATCTTCATCCAATGTGTAATGATAAGAAATTAAATTGTCAAAAGCATCCACTGGCTGCAATTGATAATACACATCTTTTTGGGGGAATAAAATTTTAAATCCATAGAGCTTAGCCGGGCGGATTGTGATTTGAACGGATACACCTTGCGCCTTGCCTTGCTCTTCTGCATGGATTAGGGTACGTTCCACTGCATCTGTGAGAATAAAGTTTGATTTACTTTGGCCAATGCCATGAACAAAATTGATCGTTTCTTGAGATGGATATGTGGGCGGATGACGAAGGCTAACCGTGGTTTCCAAAGCAAATTGGATTTGCTTATCGCCTTGGTAGCTAGGGTCTGGGGTACCATCTTTTAGCGCAATCAGCTTGACACAAAATGGCATGCCTGCAACTTCTTGGTTCGCATGCTCAGTTTCAATTCGCAAATCACGTATCTTTTCTAAGATTGCAATTTGAGCTTCGGCTTTGAGTTCCAGTGGATTCCCGTAAGTAGTATCTGTAGCTGTTATTTCAACAGATATCTGTGTTTTACCTATTTTTGTGGATGGAACTGCATCTATAAAATAATTTAAACCCGCATTGCTTTGTGGCATAACCATGCTGTGATTTTGTGGATGTGCAATCACGGTGAACATGCTGGTTACATCTTCTTCATTCCAAAAACGAAAGTGTATATTTTGTAACATGAGCTTAGTATCACCTGTATTCTCCACAAGCAATGTTAATGCAACACCTCGCTCGCCTTGCGGAAATGACTCTGGCAGGGTTAAGCTATTGCATACAAGAGCGCCTGGTTTAGGACGAATACTAATTTCTTCACTCGCGCTTTCTTGCTCTTGATACAAGGCAATCAATTGATCTGTGTATGGTAATGCGCTAATATCTTGAGACTCATAAAAAATTCCCAAGCTTGTGAGGTCTATTGCTCCATCTTTAAATTGGTCTTTAGGAATGCTATTGCTTGGAAGTTGCGTAAACCGAATTTTTCCTTTTGGATTTTTGTTTGTTAATTGAATTTCTGCTTGAAAATCTCTTTTGATATTTCCAAAATTATCCAAAGCACTAACTCTGTTAGCGCCGCTGAATACGACCGTATGTATTTGTTTGACTTGCAGCAAGAACCTAAATTTGCTAAATTCGCCAGCATAGACTGGAATCGCCATGCTTGTGCCGCGTGTGGTCGTATTGCCTGCTTCCTGAACCGCAATCTCTATATTTTCTTCACTTCTGAAAAGTGTAAATTCTTTAGGTGTGCTTGCCTGGCCTTTGTGGAATGTGAGACTCAGTGATTTAGGAATAATCGGGACCATTCCATTTGGACTAGCAGTGGCATTACTGGCAAAGGTCAATGTATGTGCCCCTTCGTAGGATGTATCTATATCTTTATTCAACATCGCTACAATTTTTAGCGCAAATGGTGTTCCAGCAATCACTGGTTTGTCATTTTCCAACATAACTTGAAAAACTCGGCCCAATGCTTCTAAATACAATGAAAATGGGGTGTCTGGGATGCTTTGCTTCTGGCCTGCCTGGCCTGACATCGTCATACCAATCTTACCTAGAATTTTTCCATAACCAATTGTAGGGCCTAAGGTAATTTGATATTCTACAGATTTTGACCCAGGAAGTAATTGAATTGGCATAGGCTCAGTCGGTGCAATTTGATAATCTCGGTATATTGCATCACCACGAGAAAGTTGCAATGCTACTTCAACCAATTGAGTAGGGTATACACCCTTGTTCAATAGTTGAATTTGAATAGCAAATGTCCGACCTTGGAGTACTTTCTCTGGCACCTCGATTTTATCAAGGCTAATTTGTAATGGACTTGGTAAAAGATGGATTGTATTGCTGCTGAATGTTTTATTTTGGAAGATAATGTGCAATTGAATATCAGTTGGCAATTTGCCTTCGTCTTTACAATGGATGGATAGATCTTTGGATGCTAAATCTAGCATACCATCACGAAACCATTCACCTTTCAATGATCCAATTTTCAAACCTTGGGCATTCGTGCATATCACATCTTCCAAGCTGAATAAAATCGCTATATCATTCTGGAAATTCTTTTTTATATTGCCTAAAGCATCGCTCACTACAATTGTATGCTGACCATGCAAGGGCTTAGTATTTGTGATTTCGCTTTCTAATTGGATGACAAAGAGTGTTGTGGGGTCATACATCACCCGGATTGGGCCAGTATGGCCTTGTGCTTTGCTTGTAGCATCTTTGACTTGGATAAAAGGACTTTCATTGGCATTGGTCAATTTAAAAATTCGTGGAGTGGCCGCTTCTCCTCGAATGAAAGAGATTTTCATTCGGTTTGGAATTTCCGGATTTTGGGCAGCACAAGCAGTCGCATTGCTGACAAATTCTAATGAATATTCACCATGTAAACTTGTATCTCTTTGTTGATTCTCCAGGTAAGACAAGATTTTTAGGCCAAACAAAATGCCAGCAGTTTCTTGATTTTCGTGTTCTGTGGATACACGGAAAAATCGCTGTTTTGGTTCAATGCGCCACTGAAATTGAGTGGTGCTTTGCATAGGCAATTTGCTTTGGCTATCTAAGCCACTGACCTTCAGCAATACATCCGTAATTCCAATAGGTGCTTTAGAGCCTACCTTGATGGTATAAACAATTTGGAAAGGAACACCAGCAATGAGCAAATTGCTGTTTGATGCACTTGGCGTAGCAGTATAATGAGAAGAAATATCTTCATTTTGGTGGCTAAACGTGAAGACAACTGTGGAAATATCAACCGTGCGATCTCCAGAATTTTCTAATTCAAGATATATTGGGTAATCTTCTCCAGCCTGTTCGACTTCTTCGGGTACGCTGCATCGTACAATTTTGAGTTGTCCTGGCCTAGGAAGGATTTGCAAAGGTTTGCTTTGCCCTCTTTGGTGGCCACAAACCACCATGAATTCTTCTGCTTCTGGTAAATTGGCAGGGACAAAACTGTGGTAAGAAATTTCTAATTCATGTAGATCTGCGATACCCTGCCGAAATGCAAGTGCTGGAATAATGTTGCTACTTTGGCCCTGGATATAAATTTCACCTTTTTTGCGCAAAGGAACAATCTGGCATTCCTGGGCAAAATCAATGATCAAATTGCCATACGCATCCATGGCCATAATATGATTGGCCTCTTCAAAAACATTGCAGTTGATCAATTCTTCTTGAAGGTTGACCAAAAAAGAATCTAATTCACCGGCCCTCACTTCAAATTGCCAATCATGGCTGCTTGGTCCACCTGGCTCCAGATCGCGGACTTGTAATAAACTTGGTTCACTTGCGTTGGTCAATACAAAACATTCGCTTGTTTTGCCGATCCCTTGGCTAAATTCTATTTCTAATTTCCCTGGAATTTGGCAAGGTGTGTTATTGGGCGACTCTACGGCTGTGGCTTCCCAGTTGAGCGTATGTTTTCCTGCGTAGCTTTGATCTATTGCATCCTGCAAGTATGCGGCTAACGTGATTGAAAAAGGCTTGCCAGCCGTCACCATTAATGGACTTGGGTCCACTAATTTGAAGATTCTACCAGACGGAACAATATTCCATTGACAGCAGCCAACAGCTCGACCATACCATGCGTTTTGTGGATCATAAGCAAAAACCATCACATGTAGGTCCGTCTGACCCATAGGGCATTCAGAAGAACTAATGATGATCAAATTTACTCTCGCCTTGGTGCCACTTGGCAAAGGAACAATTTGCAATTGTTGAGATTGGACTTTATAGGCATTGTCTAATACTATGCCTTCATGCATAAATACAAATCGAAAATCGCCAGGATTGATTTTGAGATCCAATTTACTTTTATTGCTAATTTCAATGGATGCTTGAAATTGTTGATCGCGTTCCATGGCTCCTGGCACAATCATTTCCGAAATTGCAATCTGCACTGGGTTGGGCTCAATAAAAATTGGCTCGCTGCATTCTTCTTTATTCTGATAAGAGACAATAAAAGAAATTTCTGTTGGCAGTGCTTCTTTAGGATCAACATTGTAAACAAGATTGAGACTTGTTAAATCCACTGTGCCATTTCTAAAAGCACTGGCAGGAATTACATTGGAAGGAACACCTGCTATTTCAATTTCTCCTCGGTTATTGGTAGGATGAAGCCATACATCCTGTGCAAAATCTGCAATGACATTTCCATATTGGTCAATGGCCCGAATGAAATTTTTTCCATGAAATGGGCAATGCGCAATTTGCGGCGAGTGTAAAATTAATTCAAAAGTATAAAATTCCCCCGGCAGAATCGCAATTGCTTCACTTTCACCACTCGGCCCACCAGGCCCAATTTCTGTGGTCGAAACTTGGACTGTAGTTGTGCTATCATACAAGGTAAATTCAGGGCGAGTGACGGACATCCCTTGTTGAAAGAAAAGTTCGATTTCTTTAGGAATTTTGGGAGGCGCTAAGGTAGATGGAATAGATTCTGTATATTCAAATTGCAGGCGATGATTGCCTTGATAGCTAGTATCCACTTCCCCATTTGGAAGACAAGCCCATAAATGCAATGCAAATGGAACGCCAGCTTGTTCTTGAAATTCATGCTCAGTTTCAATCACAAAAATACGTTGATAACATACCAGCCAATGAAGTTGATAGTTGCATGAAATTTTTGAACCATCCAACATATCCCGACCTGCAATGGCAATATCTACCGTAGTCCAGCCCGCAGGAGCATTCATAGCAACATCTATCGCACATCGAATTGGGACTGGATTTTTGGAATCTACAATCTGTGCTTCTTCATAATTTGGCTTTACTGCATAATACTGTGTTACATCTTGGTCATTTTGCAAAAATGTCAAGCGAATTTCTTCTATTTGGGTTGGAGTGCCCATGTTTACAAGAATAATTTCTACCTCGTAGTTTTGGCCTCCTTGTTCCACTTGATTGGGAAAATGGGTGCCATCCACATTGAGCTGTGCTGGTTCTAAGATTTTGGTTTGGGAATTGCAATTCCAGCATTTATACATTGTGCCACGCATCTTAATAGAAATATTCCATTCTGTGTGACATTCTGGACATTCCATTTCAATGCGTTTTTGCGGTTGAGCCGCAAGCTTATTAAATCTCCCACATTGTTTACACTTGACCAGACGATCCACATCGCTGACAAAAGTGACGATTGGATTCTGGCAATATGTGCAGGATATGGATACTTCATCACTCATATTTTTCCTCGCCCGCAAAAAATCAAGGATTCCAACGAGTTAATACTTCCGGTTGCAAGGGTATGCTTAAAAGCGAACTTTTTCAGGAAAAAGCTCTTTTAAATATTTTTCTAAAGTAAGATTAGTTGGGCCATACCCGCCATCATACATAAAATGTTCCAGATCAGAACACATAGCTTGTGCTGTTTGATAACGTTTTACACGGTCGCGATGCAATGAATTTTGCAAAATTTCTTGCACCCGAATCGGTACTTCTGGACGTTTCATGCGAATGGGCGGGGCATCTTCTCTTGTGATGCGATGCATGGTGATCACAGTTTTATCATCGCCAAATAACATCTCACTGGCTAAGAGCTCATAAAAACAAATCCCCAATGAAAAAATATCAGATCTTGAATCGGTTTCTTGGAAAGATGCCTGCTCAGGAGACATATAGGGTACCTTTCCATATAGGACATCGCCTTCTCGGTTATACATCAGATTGCGTGCTTTGGCAATTCCAAAATCTGTCAGTTTCACCACACCTTCAAAAGAAATCATGATGTTTTTAGGGGACACATCTCGATGCACTACGCCTAATAATTCACCATCTTGGTTGCGTTTATTATGAGCATACGCGAGAGCACGGCAAACTCGGCTAATGATAAAACAAGCTAATTCTACAGGTACTAATTTACGGCGGTAGATATGCCGATCTAGAAATTCTTGCAAATTAACACCATGAATGTATTCCATAGCAATATAAAAACTATTTTGGTATTTCCCCAATTGATAGACTTGTGCAATATTTTCGTGCACTAAGTCAGCCACCAACTTAGCCTCGCCAATAAACATATCTACAAATTCACGGTCTCTTGCGACATCATCAATTAAAGTTTTAATGGCCATTACTTTTTTAAAGCCTTCGGCCCCTACCTGTACCGCTTCATACACACTGCCCATGCCGCCACTGGCAATCTTTCTCATGAGTTGAAAATGATTGCCGTCTTTAATTTCAATAAAATTTTCCATATTTTTTATCCAACCAACTTTCCAAAAACCATAGTAGAGATATTGCTAAAATTATAGCTTTTTTATTGATATTGTCAATTCCAAAAAATTCTATTTTGTGCGACTTGCATCAGCGTAGAGAAAACGACGCAGAATTTCACCAAATAAATGAGGATCTTCGAGAGCGTATGTATGAGATACGCCAGGCAAGGTGATGAGAGGCGCGTTCCATGCACGAGCGTATGTTTCAGCTACTTTTTTAGTCAAAACAATCTCTTTTTCTCCTCGGATCAAGATGATATCTTTGTTCGGATAACTAGTTTCTGGCAATTTGCAAAATGCGATGTTTTTTAGGCATCTTGTCATCGTCTCTGCGGATGCTTTGCGGATATCTTCTATGAATTCACGAGTGATTTTATGAAAATTATGCCGAGCAATGGTAAAATGCCCTGCGTGTTTTAAGGCAAAATTTGGAAGCAACGCTCTCAATGCCATGTTGGCATATACAAGACCAGGGCAATAGAATAATGGCCTTAAAAAAGGTAAGCCTGCTAAAGGAGAGCCACAAATTGCAATTTTCAAAAATCCTATTTCTTTTTGCATCATATTACTAAGAGCTACAAGGCCACCCATTGAATGGGCAATGATCGCGAATGGTTTTTCTGGGATTTGGCTTACAAAATCTCCAAGGCACTCTCCAAAACTATGCAATGCATAGTCAAAACCATGGGGCACAGTCGAATTGCCAAATCCTGGTAAATCTACAGCAATATGTGTATAATCATCAGTTGTTGCTAAGGTTGAGATGATTGGTTCCCAAATTCTGTGGGAATGCGACCATCCATGAATATATAAAATATAAGGACGATTTTGACCAATTTGGCGATAACAAATCTGATAAGGTTTTTGATGATATTGCAACTGCTTATACTGGATAGACCTAGTATCGTCCATAAAAATTCCTTACAAACTTTGCTTAACGAACGATGTCCTTGGGCATTTTACGTGATTCAGAAAATACTATATCAAGAAATGGCTGAACAAACAATGGAAAAAAGCAGAAAGCACTTGATTTTTCAAACAAACAGATTATAATTGATCTTACATTGCCTCAAGATAACAGATTTTTGGGAGCCAATATAAGAGCTCACCAAAAACGTTATCATCAGGACATTGCTAATCTATTAGCGACATCATCACATTTTAACCTAGGGGGATTCTATGAAATTGCGTCAAGATTTTCGTGGGGTAACTTTATTGGAAATTATGATTGCTATTGCTGTGATCACAGTATTGTTGATGGGATTATTTGCTTCTATGACTACAGCATTATATACTTCCGAAAATGCTCGAGTGAACACAAAGTTGCAAAAATTTGCACAACAAGTTATGGAAGAAATCATGGCAGAGCCATTTGATAATCTTGCAATTTGGCATAATAAAGGCATTGATTATCAAGGATTGAGGGCTGAAATCACAGTGCATGATTTCGCAGTTGACCTCAAGCAAATCACAGTTTTTGTACGAGTGCAAGGAAGAGATCGTCCGACACTTTTGATTTCTACCTTGCGGCCTAAAATTTAGTTAATCTTGCAATTGAGGGGCGGCTTTCGTCTGGATAGACGAGTCTATGCCGCTAAATTTATATATGCTATATCGTCATTCTCGAGGAATATCATTGCTAGAGCTTTTATTTAGCCTTGCAATCTTTTCCATCATCACTGTAGCAGCGTATGAAAGCCTTCTCAAAAGCGTTCGTGTTTGGGGTACAAATGCACAAGAAGTCAGCTTAAATTTTTATCTCCAGATGGGAATCAACGCTTGTGCTCGTGATATGGTCAAGGCTAAATACACTACAATCCAATTGGATCAAACCAACTCGACTGCTGATAGTATCTTATTCCAAACTCCAGTGCAATATACAGAAACCGGAGCAGATGGAAAAGTGGGTTATTTCTTAGGATATTCGGTAATCACTCAAAACAGCAAGCGTGTGTTGGTACGACGAGTCTATAATGCAACCAAGCAAGTAGTAGGCCAACAATTGCTTGCTTGGGGCATAGATGATAAATTAGACACCGCCAAGACAGGTGTGGATGCTTGGAAACAAAAAGGCTTTGGATTATATGTCAATGCAACTACAAAAGAATTATATATTTATCTACGTTTAGCCACCAGAGAAGCATCCCGCCATCGAGAATTGGAAACAAAAGTTTTTATTCGCAACTAAAGTCGTTAAATACTCAAATTCGTTTTGCATTCGTTTCGTTTCGTATCAGTTTCATAAGGATTGATTGAGTGGAAATCATAGAAACAATCGGCCTGACCAAAGAATTTCGTGATTTTTGGGGTCGAGTCAAAGCCCGTGCTTTAGATAACCTCAATCTCAAAGTGAATCGTGGAGAAATTTTTGGTTTATTGGGACCAAATGGATCAGGCAAAACAACGACGATTAAATTGCTCCTGGGCCTTTTGTTTCCAACGGCTGGAAAAATTAAAGTGCTTGGAAAGTCTCCGAGGCATGTTGAAAATAAAAAATACATCGGTTTTTTGCCTGAAGAAACCTATCTCTATCCATATCAAACTGCTGAAGAAGCATTGCTTTTTTATGGACGATTATTTGGATTAAAGCATACTATCTGTAAAAAACGTGTGCAAGATTTACTTGAAATGGTTGGATTGACAAAAGCACAAAAAAGGCCACTCAAAGAATACTCAAAAGGCATGGCACGCAGAATTGGAATTGCACAGGCTTTAATCAACGATCCTGATCTTATTTTTTTAGATGAGCCTACGACTGGCCTTGACCCTATTGGAACAAAAGAAATTAAAGATTTAATTCTTCACCTCAAAAATTGTGGAAAAACTATTGTGCTTTGTAGTCATCTATTAGCAGATGTAGAAGATATCTGCGACCGTATTGCCATTGTTTATGGTGGAAAAATCAGGTGCGAAGGTACAGTCGCTGGCTTACTCACAGCACCACAACGAACACAAATTGTAGTGGATAACTTATCAGATGCTACAATTCAAGAAATCACACAATGGCTGCAAAGCCGCCAAATACCCGCAAGTATAGAAAAACCAAGAGAACGTTTAGAGACATATTTTTTACGTGTGATTCAAGAAGCACGCCTGCAAGACACTCCCACATCAGGTGCAGAAGCAGGAAAAATTGTAGCCGATTTTTTTAAGCAGCCAAATTTAGGAAGCTTATCTGAGCCTTCCAATCCAGTGCTGCAAGAACTGTTAGAACAAAAGCTTACTCATCCTTCTCCCGAACCTATTGCTCAACCTTTACCAACAACAACCAATACTGTTTTGCAACAATTGGTACAGCCAGCAATAGAAAAAGCTTCAATTCCAGAATCCTCCACAAGCATAGCAAATCCAAGTCAAGAGAACATTCAACAAGAAGTACTCAATGAACTTTTGGCAAAGGGAAAGGGAAAAAAATGAGCAACATTCTAGCTATTGCGTATAAACTTTTTCAAGAAGCGCGCCAAAGTCATACACTAGTTTTTTTCACGGTGCTCATGCTGTTGTTGCTGCCTTTTTTCCCAATCAATCTTAAAAGTGATGATACCCTTAAAAGCCAAATCCAATTGGCTATCACCTATAGCTTGATCTTGATTTCGATGATGTTATACTTGGTAAGCATTTTTTTTTCCACATATTCTTTTACCCAAGAGCTTAAATCCAAACAATACTATCTGGTTGATGTCAAACCTGTAGGACGATGGCAATTTTTTTATGGAAAATTTTTAGGTATTGCTTTATTCAATGCGATCATGCTCATCATATTGAGCATGATTGGCTATTGTATGATTGCCTATTTAGGTAATCAAAAACAGCCAGATGATCCTTCAAATTTGGAAGAAATTTGGATTTCTTATCGCAGCATTAGTCCCGAGGTGCCCTATACACGAATCAATGCTTTAGTGCTCGAAGAATACCAAAAAATGAAGCAGGAAAATCGGCTTTCTTCTGAATATACAGAAGATGAGCATTGGGATCGTATTCGAAAAAAATTAGAAGTCAAACTTCAGCATATTGCTCCTTCATTTAGCAAAGTGTGGCAATTCAAAGCTTTTCCATTAGAGCTGAGAGATTCTAGCAACAAGCTTAGGCTTCGCTACCGCCTTTTTTCCACAGAATCAGGACTTGGCTTTTTATGCAAAGTACGATGGGAAATTGGACGTGGCAATAGTCAATATATTTGGGAAGATAGAATCAAACCAGGTGAATTTCATGAATTTAATGTTCCCTGCTCTGTGATCAATGTAGATGGAATTGCAGAAGTACGGTTTGTTCATACAGATCCCAATGCTGGTTTGATTTATTTCCCTCTTTCCGATGGGTTGGAAATTCTATACCCTGCAGAACCATTTTGGTTAAACTATGTTAAAGCATTATTACTTATTTATTTATTGAGTTGTTTTTTGATTGCTATCGGGCTGTTTGCTTCCACATTCTTGAGTTTTGCTGTGTCTTTATTTTTTGGATTTTTCATTCTTCTTTTGGGTGTCTCTGCGAGTTTTGTAGAAGAAATTACAGCCGGCTCTTTTAGCCAGCAAAATATATGGAAATGGCTTTCTTCGATTTCGCTTCAATTCATCTTTATCTTTGTCCCTAATTTTGATGCTTATTCTCAAAATGAAATCCTTGCTTCAGCCAGAGTTGTTGAATGGAGAGTGATCTGGGACAGTATCTGGAATATTCTCTTCATTCGAGGCGGCATTTTGAGTGGCCTAGGATGCCTTATTTTTCAACGCCGAGAAATTGGCAAACCCATGCTTTAATTTCTAGTATAAGGCCCATCCAGAGATAGCCGCCTAAACTTTGGAAGCCCCAATATAGCATATCAAAAATATGTACCGCTGGAGTTATGCCAATGCCATCCAGTGAACAGCATAAAGTCAGCGGATTGTTGTTATGCCAAAAGCTGGCTGGGGCTGCAATGGCCTGCTCGATTCTCATGGCTTCGCCGGCGTGGGACTGGCAAGCTAGATTGGTTGTTCGCTGACATTCAAGCAAGAAAAGGATCGTCCATGGCTAAACGTAAAAATTTTAAAGTCTTAGCACAGATCAACAATATTTCTACTGAAGAAGCTGAACTATTAAAAATAGAGCCAGGAACGCGGCTGGGACCACAAAATCGCTATGAAATCATTGATTTTCTTGGCTGTGGAAGCATCAGTGCAGTTTATTTAGCAAAAGATTACCAACAATTTGAACAATTGGTTGCACTCAAGATGCTTCTGCCGTATGTTTTTGACGATGAAAAAAAATTAGATAATTTTGTAGATAAAATCAATGTTCTGCAAGAATTTCACATTCCATCTCTGGTTGAATTTTTAGAGTTTTGGCAACAAAACACTTTATATTTTTATACTATGGAATACGTCGAGGGGCCATCGCTTGGAGAATGGATTAATACTTATCGCCAGCAAAACCAAGAAATATCTATCTTTGACATATGCCATATACTCTTGCAGCTTTGCCGAGGGATCAATAGTTTGCATGATGTTTGCGGGCATTTTTTATTACATCCTGAAAATATTCTGCTTCAAAAAAAAGAGAAAGAATGGCAAATCAAAATTTGTGATTATGCCATTTACTGCTTATGCCGTATGCCGTTTTGGCAAAAAGCAGCAGAAATTTTGCAAATGGATGCATATCAAGGGCCAGAATTTAAAACTTCTACAGATCAATGGTTAAAAGAAAGCGATATTTTTAGTATTGGCATGATTTTGCACCAAATGCTCTACCAAAAATTTCCTGGTGCACGGGTGACACCTCGATTAGATGTGCCACCAACATTCTTAAGCCTTTTAGAGCAGATGCTGGATAAAAATCTTCAGAAACGTATCCCACTTCCTAAAATTATTGCTATTTTGGAAAATTTGCAACCCAATCTCTTGCAACCCGTGCAAACTTCCCAAAAACCTACCTCAGCAACAGAACTCATTCGACGGCAATCGAGAGGGCTTAGCGAAACCAGCAAGCTTTCTCAATCAGATTTTAGCAAACCTACACAGCCAATAGGTTCGGCAACAGAAACAAGAATTTCCACAGAACAATTACGAAGCGCTAGTAAATCTACACAGCCAATCGGTTCGGCAACAGAAACAAGAATTTCCAGAGCTCAATTCCATAGTACGATTGCAGAGCCAATCGGTTCGGCAACAGAAACAAGAATTTCCAGAGCTCAATTCCATAGCGCAACTACACAGCCAATCGGTTCGGCAACAGAAACAAGAATTTCTGCAGCCCAAGTCCAGGCAAAAGCAGCTCAACATTTGTCAAGCCCTCAAGATCAAGTGGCCGCCATATCTAGCGATATAACTTTATCTAAACCGCAAGCATCAACAAATCAAATGCAAGAAAAGCCTAAAACGGCTCTCCATGCACAAGTATCTCGGAATACATTGTCAGCACAACTAAAAACCAGTACTGATGCTGACATGGGAGAAGAAACATTGAAAATCGTCGCTTCTTCAGATTCTGAAAAAACAGCTATCATCTCAAGCGCATCTCAAGAAGATGTGCCAGCAGAAAAATTTTCTCCAGCATACGGAAAACGCTTGCAAGAATGTTATAACAAAATGCAAGATAAACAATATATGCAAGCTATCCCTATTTTAGAAGATTTATTGACTAGGGAAGAAACCTCGGTGGCGAAACGGCTTCTTCAAGAATGCCGCGATCAGATGCTAGAAGCACGCAAACTCAAAAATCAGGCACAACAATGCAATGATCCACATGAAGCAATCCAGCTTTTAGAAAGAAGCATTGCTATCTATCCGTATGATCCGGAGGTCCAACATTTCTATGAATTCTTACGCGGAGTGGCCAATAAATTAGCAGGGCTTGAAGAAAAAAGTCAGGCGTTTTTAGCAAAAGGCGATGCTTTTGCTGAAAAAGGCGATTACGAAAAAGCCATCTTGACCTGGCAATCCATGCTCGGCATTACAGATCATGAACAAGAGTTCAGAGATCGGATTATGCAAGCCGTTGATATTTTAGCAGAACAAGCACGGAATGCCTTAGACCAGGGCAATCCAATATTAGCTCAACGTTTGATTCAAAAAGTCTTGCCATATTCTTCAGATACATTTATCCAAGACTTAGCCCAACAAATCGAAAAAGAAATACAACGCCAACAAAATCGTATCAATATCGTGCTAGAAGAAGGAGAGCGTTATTTTCGCGAAAAACGGTATCTCTCCGCTGTTTCAGTTTGGGAAAATGCTTTATCCACAGTTGCTGGACCAGATCAAGAGACCTTAAAAAAGCGTATACAAGCTGCTAAAGAACTCCAAAACGCGCAAGTCCAAAGTGAGCAGGAGTATTTGCAAATTGTCACAAAAGCCCGAGCTTTTGAAAAGCAGGAAAATTACGAAGGCGCATTGGAAGCATTCCAACAAATTCAACAAAAAAGAGACTCCTGGCTTTGCCCTGTTCCTGATCCAAGGGCAGATATCGAACGTTTGCTCAAACTTAAAGTTGCCTTAGAATACGGAAATCAAGTAGAAGCTCTATTGGCCGAAGTCGCAAATGCTTTAGCCAAAAATAAGCTCAGCCTTGCAGAGCAAAAATTAGAATACCCTATCTTGAGCCGAACTTTAACCCCTTCTTTGGCTGAAAAGCTAGAACAGCAGCGCCAGTTGCTGGCAAAGAAAAAAAAGACCCGGCGTTCTTTAGGCTGGGTGATCAAAATCATTGGAATTTTGGCTATTTTAGGCTGCATTGCATTTTTTGCATTGCAGTAACAACAGCGTGATAAGGAAGCGGCCTTATTTCCATAAATAAGGAAAGAATAAAAGGCCGCTTATTTTCTATGAAAAAATTTTTATTGATTCTGATTGTTTTAGGCTTGGCTTATGCCGGCTACTATATGAAGCAACATTGGCAAAAAAAAGAGACGAGTGATCATGGTGTTGTTCCTGTGGCTCAAGCTAGCACAGAACCAGGTTCTGGCCAAAGCCATACGCCAGGGTCAACCGTAGTAACTACACCTGAAACCAGCGAACAGCCCACAGAATCCTCCGTGGAATTGAATAGCGACTCTGCTACTATGACAGATGGCATTTCTTTGTATCATCAAAAAAAGTTTCCAAAAGCTTTAGAAGTTTTGCAAAACGAATTTCGCAATGCCAAGGAACCTCACGATAAAGCACGCCTTTTAGCGTATGTTGCAAAAACCTATGAATATTTAGGCCAACTTGAAAATGCACAAAATTCATGGAATCTCATTCTAAAAGACTATACTCAAAGTTCTTATTGCGGAGATGCTTATTACTTCTTAGCTCAGCAACAGGCAAAACAAGGCCTTTTGCCATCTTCGATGAAAAGCCTGGAAAATGCTGTTGCTTATTATAACAAAAGCATTGGCGGGCTGCGTGCAACATTAGAGCTAGCAGAATATCATTTACAAAATAGCCACCCAGCCGAAGTTTGGAAATATTATTCATTAGCTTCTCGTGCCAATCTTCCTAATGCCACACGCAAAAAAATTAAAACTATCCTAGATCCCATTGTTGCAGAGCTCAAATATAAAACTGAACTGACTGGTTATACACTCTATACTGTTCAAAGTGGCGATATATTGATCAAGATTGCAAAAAAATTAAAGACATCCGTGTGCATGATTCGTAACTTAAATGGCAAGCAAAATGACCAGATTAACCCAAAGGATACACTCAAAATCATTCCTGGAAATTTGCAAATCGAGGTATACAAAAGCAGCTATTTTTTAGTTGTATATTTGCAGAATGGCTTATATTATCAAAGTCATGAAGTTGGGCTTGGAAAATCCGATAAAACCCCGGTTGGGACATTCAGTATCAAAACCAAAGAAAAAGAGCCTGTTTGGTGGGGAACTGATGAGCAAGGCCGAAAAATACGTGTTCCGTATGGTGATCCCAGAAATGTCCTTGGCACTCGTTGGATGGGGTTTAACCATGATGGCATTGGAATCCATGGCACTGCTGAGCCGGACAGCATTGGAAAAAGCAGAAGCAATGGTTGCGTACGAATGCGCAATGAAGATGTCGAAAAACTCTACGAGATAGCAGAATACGGCACCCAAGTGACGATTTATCCATAGCCACATCACAGAGACGCAAGGCTTTTTTGTCTTCGTGTCTTTGTGCTTTTATATCTTGAAAAAAGAGGAATTTTATTTTATGCTAGATGTTCATTTACCTACTGTGCATCCCATTCAATGGAATGATAAAGAAATTTATCTGGTTGGAACAGCTCATGTTTCAGCAGAAAGCGTTCGTGATGTTCAACAAACCATTGACCTTGTTCAACCAAACACAGTTTGCGTAGAGCTATGCCCCAAACGATACCAAACTTTGGTCAAAAAAGACATTTGGAAACAAATGGATATTGTGCAAATCATACATGAGAAAAAGGCCATGCTACTTTTGGCTCAATTGTTACTCAGCTCATTCTATCGCCGTTTAGGTGAGCAATTGGGCATTCAGCCTGGAGCAGAGATGATCGCAGGGATTGATAAAGCAAACGAACTGAAATGTGAGCTTGTGTTGGCAGACCGTGATGTGGAAATCACCTTGCGCAGAGTCTGGGGCTATCTTGGATTTTGGAACAAGATAAAATTATTATCTGAATTGGTCATGGGGCTTTTTGCTCAAGAACAGCTAAACCCAAACTTGATCGAAGAACTCAAAAAGCAAGATCAATTAGAGGTTGCCATGCAAGCCTTGTCCGAAGCTTTTCCAGAAATCAAGCACCGTTTATTGGATGAGCGAGACTTATACTTAGCGCGAAAGATTCGAAATGCTCCAGGCACAAAGATTGTCGCAGCCGTGGGTGCTGGTCATGTAGCAGGAATCAAAAAACACATTGCTGAAGATTATGACATGGATCCTCTTTTAGAATTGCCTCGAGAATCCAAGATCGGCAGTATCATTGGCTGGAGCATCCCGATTCTTTTGGTCATTTTTTTGATCTTAGGCTTTCATCAAGGTGGATTGTCCAATTCTTTGACTTCTATTGGAATATGGATTCTTGTCACTGGCAGTTTATCTGCTTTAGGCGCATTGCTCGCCTTAGCCCATCCGCTGACCATTATCTCAGCTTTTGTAGCAGCACCCATCACAACATTGCACCCTATGCTCGCCGCAGGATGGATTGCAGGCCTGGTCGAAGCCTGGATACATCGCCCCACAGTGGAAGATTTTGAGAACCTAAAACAAGCCACCACATCCTTCAAAGGATTTTGGAAAAATCCAGTCACCAAAATTTTACTTGTGGTTGCTCTGAGCAATCTTGGCAGCTCATTGGGAATGTTTCTATCGAGTGCATGGATCGCAGCTCGTTCTTTATAAATAGGTTAGGATTGTTATATTATGGAGCAATCAAGTACAGTGATCGAGATCACCAATCTGAGCAAAAGCTATGGCCCCATCATTGCGCTTCAGGATGTCTCATTGACCATTGCAAAAGCAGAGATTTTTGGTGTCGTAGGCCCCAATGGAGCAGGCAAGACCACTTTGTTAGAGTGCATGGAAGGCTTACGTAAGCCAGATCATGGACAAATTTCTATCCAAGGGGTCAATCCTCTGACCCAGACAGCAAAGCTTCGTGAATTTGTAGGCATTCAATTACAAGAAGCTGCACTTCCAGATCGAATTCGTGTTTGGGAAGCCTTGGATTTATATGCTTCCTTATACTGCAAATCACAGGATCCGAAATACTTGATGGAGCAGTTTGGGCTTGACAAGCATGCAAACACACCATTTAGCAAATTATCAGGCGGGCAAAAACAGCGCCTATGTATTGCATTGTCGCTCATCCATAGCCCAGATATTCTTTTTCTAGATGAACTAACCACAGGCTTAGACCCACAAGCCCGGCATAAAATTTGGGATTTGTTGCGGGATTTAAAAAAACAAGGCAAGACCATTGTGCTCACAACGCATCTGATGGAAGAAGCAAGCGAGTTATGCGATCGCATCGCAATCTTAGATTTTGGCAAAATCATTGCCTTGGATCGCCCAGATAATCTCATTCAGCAATATGCAACCACCTACCAGGTAATTTTGGAGATGAAGGATCAAAGCATGTTGCACGAATTAGAGGCATTCCCAGGGCTTGTGCTTCATCAAGAAACACGCTTTGTCTTTCATTTTTCTGATCAAGGATTGCGAGATATGTTGGACTTGGTCTTACGAAACAGGGCTAAATTTGGTGCCTGGACCATTCGGCCGCCAAGTTTGGAGGATGCTTTCTTAAAATTAACCGGCCATGCAATCCGAGAAGAGGGGGTGAAGCATGATGCGTAGCTTTTTGAAATGGACATGGATCGAGATCAAACTATTTTGTCGAGAGCCCTTGGCTGTGTTTTTTTCCCTGCTGCTGCCCTTGCTCCTCTTTTTTCTCTTTGGCACCCTTGCCCGCGTGGAGTACCTCAACAACATGGTGCCTAGTCTGGTGGGCATGATCGTGGCTACGAATGGCTTGATCACTTTGCCAGTACAAGTAGCTACGTATCGAGAGAAGCAAATATTGCGCCGGTTTAGCGCAACTCCCATGCACCCTTACATTGTGCTTTTGGGTGAAATGATCACCATGCTGGCCATGACCTTGCTGGGCTTTGTGTTATTGCTTCTAGTCGCAAAATTTGGCTATGACATCACCGTTGCTGGCAACATCATCAGCTTGATGGGTGCTTGCTGCTTGAGCACCATTGCATTTTTAAGCCTAGGATTCATTGTCGGTGGCCTATTTACCACAGCACGTACCACCCAAATTATGGGCATGGTTGCTTTTTATCCCATGTTATTTTTATGTGGAACCACGATTCCATTAGAAGCCATTGGCGAGCCTGTTCGTTCCTATATTGAATTTTTACCCTTAACCCATGTCGTGACCCTACATTCTGGAATATGGTTTGGCGATTCTTGGAACCAACATATCAAGGAAATCTGCATCTTGCTGGGCACTTCTGGCGCAAGCTTTCTAATTTCTGCCAAAACATTCCGTTGGGAATAGATTTCTACCTATTTTTATGCTTGCAAAAAATAATCTCGGTTGCAAAAATAAAAAAAAAAGCTAAGATAGGCAGAAGCTAATTAGATGGATGAGCGATTCTTTGCAATACATATCTTTTGCAAAAAATGTAAGCATCCATAGCTCAATAGGATAAAAGAGTTATATCCACTGGTTTTTCAAAGGAAAAACTATGAAAAAAATTTTAATCACTGGATCCATGGGCCAGATTGGCTCAGAACTGATCAAAGCATTGCGCGACCGTTATGGCCATGATGCAGTCATTGCGAGCGATTTCCGTACGCCTCCTTATGAAAATAAAGATCAATGGAATCCCTTTGAATTTGTGGATGTCACTAAACGCGAAACATTGATAGAAGTCGTCAAGAAACACCAAATCAATTGCATCTATCATTTGGCTGCAATTCTTTCTGCAGTTGGCGAACAAAATCCACAATTGGCTTGGAATGTGAACATCAATGGCCTATACAATGTTCTGGAAGTAGCCCGCGAATACCATATTCAACAAATCTTTTGCCCTAGCTCGATTGCAGTATTTGGACCAAGTACGCCCAAAGATCATACCCCACAAGAAACTATCTTGCAACCTACAACTATGTATGGTCTTACAAAAGTATCTGGCGAACTTCTATGCGATTACTATGCAACCAAGTTTGGCCTAGATGTTCGTGGAATTCGTTATCCTGGTATCATTAGCAGCGAAACATTACCCGGTGGCGGCACCACAGACTATGCAGTTGCAATATACTATGACGCTGTAAAATACAATCGCTATACATGTTTTGTCCGTGAAGACACAGTATTGCCAATGGTATATATGCCAGATGCGATCTATGGATCTATTTCGCTGATGGAAGCAGATCGTACGCATTTTCAGCACCATTCTAATTTTAACATGGCCTCCATGAGTTTCTCAGCAGGCGAGCTTGCTGCTGAAATCAAAAAACATCTGCCTGAATTTACATGCACCTACGAACCTGATTTCAGGCAAAAAATTGCAGACTCTTGGCCACGCTCGATTGATGATAGAGCATCTAGAGCAGAATGGGGCTGGAAGCCGCAGTATGACCTTGCTGCCATGACAAAAGACATGCTTGCAAAACTCACAGCACGCCATCAACAAGGAAAACTATAGGATGTTTCGCCCTACGGGGCTAATTTTATGCTGACTATGTCCCAGGGCTTTGACCCTGGGCATTATGTTTACCTCTACGGGGCCTTACTTTCTTTGCGGAGATTCTATGACTAACATTTGTGTATTGGGAATTCGGCATCATAGCCCAGGGTGTACCAAAAGCATCTTAGAATATTTCCAAAATTTTCTGCCAGATGCTTTGCTGATTGAAGGGCCTGCTGGGACTGAATCCTGGCTTTCCATGATCACATCAACTGAAATGCAGCCGCCTGTTGCTCTATTGATTTATCCAGAAGATGCGCCTAGCCAGGCTATCTTTTATCCCTTCACTGTTTTTTCTCCAGAGTGGCAGGTATTAAAATATGGCTTTGAGCATAAGATTCATACCCAATTTATAGATTTACCGCATGCCAGCCGCTTAGGCCGACAAGAAGCAATGGAGAAATCAGCCATTCCTACCCCACCAGCTTCATCCACAAAACCATCCCAAGATACCCCAGATTCAACAAAGGACACAGAAAGCCAAGAACCTGATACCAGCTCGCAGCAATCATCAGGCAATGAAGAATGGCAGGCTGATCCTTTGGTGACATTGGCTAAAATCGCTGGGTATGAAGATGTGGAGCATTGGTGGGAAAGCCTGGTTTCCAGGAGCAAAAACAAAGCAGATATTTTCCAGGCGATTGCAGAGATGATGGCCGAAGTGCGACAACATGGGCAAAAAAGAGATCCAGAAGCAGCA
>JAKLHB010000109.1 GCA_022710345.1 Planctomycetota bacterium | reverse complement strand
TCGAAGCAATCAATGATAAATTTAGCGAACACAATGTTCCGGCACAAATTCCAATCACAAAAAATTATATCACCATTGGAAATGTAGCCAGTAATGATGTTCGCTTGCCTTTGGATGATCCTAGTCCTAAGTACCTAACAATATCCAAAGGGAATGACAATGTGTATTGCCTGAATGGTTATCAAATTGAGCTGTTTGTGAATGATCGCCCAATTCATGAACCAACGCGGCTTAAAAACAGAGATCGAATCCGGATTGGAGATGCTTATGTTTTTTCCTTTACCCAACTGCTGCCTTTGTCATCTCCCAGCAAACAAATTACAGTAAAACTTGCACCTCCACCTAAAAATGCAGAAAAAACCACCGCATTATTTCAATCCATGCGAAGGAATAAAGAAGAGAAACTGCCTAAGCCAGGTCCTTCTAGGCTCTCTGAATCTGAAACAGCTAAAATTAGCCCACCATCAGGAGATGCAACAAAAACGCCTTCATCATCAGATACAGTGAAAATTGTCGGCATGCGACCACGAGGGGCAACACCTACTTCCATCACCCAAATTCAGCCACAGGGTATTTCTGCTGGGAAAAAAACACCCTTACCATCGGATTCGATGCAAACAGAAAAAATAGTCAGGACTGCATTTGAAAAACGTGGGCCAAGCATTTCCCAAGAACCTCAAAGTCTAGGGACTTCAACGAAGCCCAAGCCACGTGATGCTCCAAAAGATGATAGTGATCTGCCAGTAGAATCTGAGATGACATTATTATGGCAATCAACGCCAGAAGAAGAGCAGAATGTTCCTCAATTAATTGCGCCTGCGAATGGGCAAATTGTATCCCTCAATCGTGCGAAGTTTATTGTGGGGCGATCTGCGGTTTGTGATCTTTGTTTAGTGGATGACTATATCTCACGCCAGCAACTCGAATTTTCCAAAGTTCCATTGGGCTTTTTGCTCAAAAATATTGGCAAAAATGATGTGATTGTTGAAAAAAAAGGCCCACAGGCACAGCACCCGGATAGCAAGATTATCTTAGAAGAAAAGACACTGAAGCCAGGAGATAGCACACTGCTTTTGCAAGAAGCAACGATTATTTTGGGAAAGCAAATTTTGTACTTTTTCAACATTCGGGAAGATCAGCAAGCGCATTTGGAAACATCAGCCAGAGATCGAAAATATCATTTCTATAAAACTTTGGCAAGCCAAAAAGCTGAATTGCTTGATGCAGCCCAGCTTCAAAAATTGCTCACCCCGCCTCGGATCATTTTGGAAGATTTACAAATTGGAATTTGGTTTAAATATTTAGCCATCAATGATCTTTCTGGAGACTTTTTTTTATACCATAAAATCAAAGACATGCTTTATCTTTGTTTGGGAGATGTGAGTGGACACGGAGCGGCTGCTGCCTTGCTAGCAAGCCAGATATCTGGAATCTTCAAAATATTGGCTGAGCAGCAAAAAAGCGCGGAAGAAATTGTTCAATCCATCAACCAGCATTTGCTTTATATGAAAAATCAAAAGCCCAAACAAAGTCTATATGCTTTGATTGATGTCTTGCAAGTCACGCAGCATGGCATTGAGCTATGCATTGCTGGCAATTCTGTGCCACCGCTATATTACAGATCACAGGAGAAAAAATTGATCTCTTTGGACACTCCGGCTACACCAATAGGATTGTTTGAAGGCGACCGTTTTCAAGTTTATTGGGATGCGCTCCAATTTGCAGGAAAAGATCGCTTGTTGTTTTTCACCGATGGAGTGACAGAAGCTGAAATGAATGATGACTCGCTTTTGGAATATAGCCGGGTTCAAAAACAAATGCAAACGCAATTACTCCAAGAAACTCCTTGCGAAGATTTTTTAGACATTTTTCTAAACTGGCTTCGGGGCCAAAGTGAAATACGTGATGATCTAAGTATAGTGCTTATGGCCAAGCTATAGAAAGGGATTGCATGACCATTGATAATGACTTGCCAGTCTTATCCACAGAAGAAGCAAAGCTCAAATTAGAAAAAGGGGAACCTATTGAAGGTGTGCACATCGAAAGATTGGCATTTAATAAAAAACAGCTTCAAGTCCCCGTGAGTATCGTAGAATGCAAGATTGATATGCTGGATTTCAACAACTCGACTTTTACGGAAGATGTTGTGATTCGCCGTTGCGATATACAAACTCTGGTACTCAGCGAAGCTGTGTTTGAAAAAAAATGCGATTTCAAAAAAACCACAATCCATCGTGGAAGAATCCAACGTGCAACCTTCAAAGGTAAAGCAGCATTTGATGAAGCTAAAATATGCTATACATCATTTTATCAAAGTGTGTTTGAAGGAGAGGCAGATTTTAGCAGGACTTCATACTTTGGGGAAGCCACATTCAATGAAGCAATTTTTAAAGGCGATGCGTCCTTTATCCATGCTGACTTCCCTGATAAAGCTCTCTATAAAAAGACGCAATGGTTTGGAGAAACCGATTTTAAGAATATTGAAATCCAAAATGATATTGATTTCCAAGAGGCTTACTTTCACAGCAATGTTTATTTTACCAATTCTGTTTTTCGTTTAAGCATGGATTTTACGTGCACGACATTTTCTGGCCGAACCGATTTTGCGCATGTTAGTGTTGGGAGAAGCATCATTCTCCACAATCTTACCCTTGGTCCTGATCAAGGTTTCAGGTTCAAAAATGCCTGCATTGCTTCAATTTTATTTGACCGAGAAACTGTGGAAGGCCACATTTTCCCAGAACACGAAGCACATAAAGCGAATGTGGAACATCCACACGGTTTTTATCTAGAAGCATCTCGTGAATACGCATTCCTGCGCACTGCATTCCAGCAAATCAATCGGTTTGATGATGAAGATTGGGCCTATTACCAATTCAAAAAATGTGAGCGCAAAGGCCAACCATGGTCATATCGTCCCATCAAATTGCTAAAACGCGCGGTAGATTTCTTCTTCCTTGATCTAGGTTGTGGCTATGGCACAAAGCCCTTTAGAACATTTGCAGTAAGCCTTGTGATGGTTGCTGTATTTGCTATGTTCTACTTTATTGATTTGCAGCCAGCGCAATGCAAGGTCTATATTCAAGATGCTGCCTTTGCCAACCAATGCTTGTATGCTTTGGATATTAGTGTGATGGCCTTGAGTGGTGGATATAGTGCACTGCCAAGCGAATTGCCTGGCAGTATGAGGCTTGCTGCCATGCTAGAATATTTTGTAGGCATGGTATTATTAGGTTTATTTGTAGTCGCATTCAGCCGCAAAGTCATTCGCTAGCCTAAGGATTTGTGTTAGAGAAATAGAGATCAAAGCGAATCCAACTAGGAATTTTTTATGAAACTCAACAAAGATCAAGTACTCGATGTCCCAGTCATGGTTGCCGGAGCCATCTCTTCCAAGATCCGGTATAGCGTTAAAATCCTTGATTGTGTTGCTCAAGGTGAACATTTCTTTGTATATCTAGGCGAAGATGCTCATGGAACCAATGTTTGCCTAAAGACCATTCGATATCGCAGCGAAAAAAAAGAATTATTTAGCTCTGCTGCAGATTATATTGTATATCGAAGAAAAAATTTGCTCCTCGAGCAGCAAGTCTTAACATTGTCTCATCCGGGCTTACCAGAACCATTGGCTATGCTAGTGTTAGAGAATGACTGTGCTGAAGATCAAAAGTTGTTTCGTAGAATTCCAGAATGGGAACGCTTACGTCAAGAAGAATTGATTTTAGTAGAGGAATTTTTTTCTGGTTTGCCCTTGCATCAGTTGACAGAACAACTTAAGTTTTTTTCATTGGATCGTCGTTTAGGGATTGTTCTGAAAATAGCTCGAATGTGCAGGTACTGCAATGAAAATGGCTTTATCATCCAAAATTTGCATCCTAGCCAAATCATGATGTCGCCGGAAAATGATGACAATGTCTATTTAGTTGGCTTGCACAATGGCTGCCCAATTCCCATGCGCCGCAATCCATACAACTTAGTAGATCGTAAGAATGCAGCCTTAGATACGCAAGAATATCGGCATCGCAGTGATCTTGCACAATTTGGCATGCTTTTGTATTTTCTGATCACATTGCATGATCCTGGCCAAACTGCGTGGCATGAAATTGCAGAAGGCTGTATTTGGGAGCATTTGCAACCGCGAGTAGAAAAAGCATTGAAGAATTTTCCTTTATCTAGCCGTTGGCTTTTGGATTTGATGCACGAATTGCTGGAACCAATCCCTGAATTTCGGGTCCCAGATTGGGAAACTGTGCTGAGTTATTTTGATAAACCGCCGTATGCAAAGCTTTCTTACAAAATCCAAAGTGCAACACCCAACGAAATTCGTCTAGAAATTGACGATGATCCTGCTTATTTAGAAGCGATTCAGGTGCAATTAGAAATCCCAGACGATCAAGTCGTGAATTATCGCAGACCCTATAATGCTGTTTTGAAATTACCTGGTTTAGGCATTGGTGAAATAATCTGCGCCGTGGCAGGTATCGGCAGAGATGAGAGACTCACGTGGTGGCAGCATCAAAAAATCCAGATTTTTCCCGAGCTTCAGATCACTGCCATGGATGATTTAGCACCTGATAAATTTGGATTTCGCTGGCAATCGCCTCAATCCCTTGCTTATGTTCAATTTCACGTCTTAGATAGCCAGGACACTGTCTTAGATTTAGGTCAATGCAGTGGTACAGAGATTGTATTGCCGCCTGCCAATGTAGTTTTGCCATTTTATAAGAAGTTTCGCGTGAGGATTACGCCCTATTATCAAAGTGCAAAAAGCATGTTGGCTGGCCCTATTGTGATGTATGAAATTGAGCTTTTCCCGCCGATTCCAGAGCCTGTTTGGCAATATGTATCTGAAGGAATCCAATTTATTTTACAATTGCCTAAACGTCAGGCAAAGATGTATGAAGAAGGTGAGCTTTTGCATAATGATTGGCCACTGAGCATCAAGCCTGAGATCATCACCAAGGCTACGGAAACCTGGATGTCCTTTTTATTGCAAGAAGATTTGGATGTGTTTGAGCAACATTCTTTTGCCTTTCGTGTGCTTCTTAATAGATTTGGCTGGCGCACTGGACCAAAGATTGTTGTTCCAGCAACTGTTCCTAGTGTCCAAGACTTAGTCGGCTATGAAGAAGAATGGGGATCTATCCACTTAAAGTGGCGAGCCATTCAACATAGCCAATTGATTTGCTATCAGATTGCTTGCAATGGAGAAGTTTTAGAGCGTGTGACTGAGCCATTCTTTGGTTTTCCATTGCCATTGCCCATAGCTTTGACAAAAGACCAGGTTGAGGTCTCAATCACCGCGATTTATTCTAATGGCATTAAAGAAAGAACTTCGCCGGCTAGCAGTACAACTATTCAAATCATGCATAGCAAGAAGCTTTTGAGCAAAACTGTGCAAAGTCAAGTGACTCCATTTTCTGTGACATTTTCTTTTGCATTAAAAAATCCTAAAGAATTGGAGCAATTTTGTTCAGAAATCCTCTTGCAACGGCGTGGTGAAGCTCAGGAAGCACTCAGAACCATTGCAAAACAAGGTGTACAATCTTCCATCGTCCTCACAGACAATAGCGTGACCATGGGCAAAACATATCAATATAGCCTGAATCTTGGAAATTGCCGGCTCGAAAAGACAGTCACAATCCCAGAGGTCAATATTGTATGCAGTTTGCAGCATGTTGGATATGAAGATGTGGTATGGGAAATCCAGATACCACAAGACACGGCTAATTATATCCAAGGCCAATTGGAAGTCCTTCGAACCAACGAATCTAAAAAACAGTCGCATCTTTTTACCTGGAGCAATGACGAAGGCGTATATTATTACGAAGACAAAGAGCTATACCCAGGCACTGAATACCATTACACATTGATTGTTCATTGGCAAGGCAGGATTGAGCCATATTACCGCGATATGGGAACTGTGACGACCAAAGAATTCCAGTTGACCGAAACAATCGAGGTTTTTTACAATCGTGCAGTGATCCATTGGGTTCCTTCTCCCATGGAATCCACAGCAGGAATCGAAGGCATTGAAATCTATGACAACACAGGTAGATTCATTGCATTGACTAAATCCGATTCCATTACCCTAGAAAACTTAGAACCACAGCGGGAATACTGCTTTCCTCTCAAGTATCGCTATTCTGCAAAAAAAGCCCGTGAAGGAAAAGTGATTTACTTCAAAACCACGCCTTATGAAATCACTTCTAAAATTATAGATGTAGCCACAGATGCATTGCGCATCTCCTGGGAAATTAGCGATCTGCAACTTGCGCGACGAGTCAAAGAATTCCTCCTTCAAGTATCTGGAATTGCTGAAAAATGCAGCCTTAGTCCAGCCACTCGAAGCATATATCTCAAACAATTGTATCCAGGCACAGAATATACCTGGCAACTTTGGGCACAGCTTAAATCTGGGCATACAATTTTTTTAGGCGCTGGCAAAGCCATGACCCAAGTGCCAACGCTTCAGGTCGCGGTTGAAAATGACTTAGTCCAGCATCTAACCTGGGATTTCCCAGCCTGCGACGCAATAGACAAAATCGAAATTTATCGAAATAATGTGCTCATTCTCCAGACAGCCGACCAGCAAGTCAAAGAAGTTTATGATAGTGAATTTAAGCCAGGAGAAGAGATTCTCTATCAATTTTATTACTTGCTCAAGGATGAACGACGGGTTTTGGCAGCAGAAAAAAAGGTCAAAGCCTTGCGTATGCAGGATTTATTTGACTTAATTCAGCAAGAAATTGGGATCGGGGCAATTCGATGGGATTACAACAATCTTAAAAAATTGCGCTATCTCAAATATATTGAATTATATCGCGACAATCGCAGCATTGATAAAAAAGGCGGTCATTTGCCATCGTTGGTCTTTGATGACCTTGGAGATGCTGCCAACAATGAATATCAAGGTTTACCGCCTATTGGCTTAGATTATCGTTTAGATATTGTTGGCGTAGCACCCACAGGCCCTAAATGCAAGAAAAAATGGAGTATTTTAGTTCGCAATCTTCAATGCGAATATGCGGATCTTCCTGAAAATTTTTCTATTTCACCGGAACATTGTTGTATCTACTTTGACTGGGATCAGACCAATACCCCATTTTTACAAGAAATTTGCCTGCGCCGCAGCGATGACAGCACCCCCCTCTACCAGGGCGGAAATCAAGCCATCACTGTGTATGATGATAATCATGGTGCAGGTCTAGATCCAAATGCAACCTATGCGTATATTCTTGACATGGCGTATAAGAAACACCGAATGACACGCGAATTTAATGTGACGATCCCAGAGATATTTGAGCCAACACGGCTTGATATACAAAAGCAAGTGATTGGCAATGTATTGAAATTGGAATGGAATAGTGGCATCACGACTTCTATTGTTCAAATTGGATGGCGTAGAATTCCATCTCAATGGTTCAAAAAAACCTTGGGTGATCTATTCCAAAAATGGATTTGGACATCCATTGACGCAGGATTATTGATCATCCCGCTTTCTGGTGCCAAGGACTTTTATTACCAATTGGTATTTGAAGATCGTTATGGCCATTGTGTGGAAATGGCCACAGAAAAAGCTCCAGAACAGTAATTGGGTTTATGATATGTTTTCTCTTAAAGCCGCGTCTTTATGGATGGTGTGTATCATTATACATGCCTGAATTAAAGGCAGCGGCTATATATCAGCAAATAAAAACTTTGCTGTAAGGACGTGGTCATGCTTCGAAAAACCATTAAATCAGTGATTCTTTGTATTTTTTTCATCATCTTGGGATTTATGGTGATGAATGGCCTGAAGGCCATGAAAAAAGAAGTCGCTAAAGTCAGTGAAGGGCAGGTCAGCCAGATCAAGGTGACCACTCAAACGTTGACAGCGATTCAAGAAAATGTACAAGTCAGCAATTACGGCAATATCCAACCCCGTGTCACCTTGAGTATCAACAGTGAACTCAATGGCCGGATACTATATATTGCTCCAGATTTATTAGAAGGCAACGCTATCCCAAAAGGTACCTTGCTTTTTAAAATTGATGACCAAGATTATAAATTAGCTCAAGAACGAGCAGAAATAGCGATTAAGGCCCAAAATATTGCATTGGCCTCATTAGATATCGAAGCAGAAAATATCGAGCGTAATTTAGGCGTGTTGCGCAAGCAGCTCGAAATCACTGAAAAAGAACTGAAACGCTACGAAATTTTGCTGCAAGATAAATCTGTCTCTCCATCAGAGTTCAATACTTTGGAAAAAAGCCAGCAAGCCGCACTTGCTGCTGTCATTAGTGCTGAAAATTCCAAGCGGCTATTGCCTACCAGAAGAGAGCAAATTCAGGCACAGATTGCACAAGAAACAGTTGCCCTCAACCTTGCAAAAGCCAATATGGCTCGCACTACGCTCTCTGCTCCATTCACAGGCCGTATTTTAAAAAAATATGCAGAGCTAGGCCAATATGTCCGCACAGGAGACAAGCTCAGTGAAATTTATGACACGAGCAGCCTTGAAGTTAAAATTCCTTTGTCCATGAGTGAAATCCAATGGGTGCTTCCTGAATTTTACAATGCATTTTTAAATCCTAGCATTGACTCAGATAAAGTGCAAATCAATGCTCCTGCTGTGTGGATATCCTTAATACATGGAACAGAGACAGTTTTTTGGTATGGCAAATTGGTTCGATTAGGCAGTGAAATGGACACAAGCACAAGGACATTGACAGCAATTGTGGAAATCGCTGAAAATGATCCGCGAAATCCTAAAATGAATCCACGATTGCTCAAAGGTATGTTTGTGAAAGCAGTTTTTGAAGCAGTTGCCTTGCAAAAAATCTATAAAATCCCCCGCAATCTAGTCACCAATGGAAATAGTGTCTATTTAGTCAAAGATGGAAAATTGCGCATCCAGCCTATTTCCATCATGCGTGTCCAGCAAGATTTTGTTTATGTCCACAAAGGAATCCAGGAGCAAGATGAACTCATTACCTCGATTTTAAGCAATGTGGTGGACGGAATGCCGGTCGTGGTGATGAACTCTATTTCTGAGAAACAAGCAAAATGAACAGTATCATTCGATGGTGTATCAATAATCCGGTTTCTGTAAATCTTTTAGTCATCATGACCTGCCTTGCAGGATTTATCTATCTTGGACAACTCAATCGAGAGGTATTTCCAGAATTTTCTCTGGATCGCATTATCATTCAAGTCATCTTTCCAGGCGCTAGTCCAGAAGAAATTGAAGAAGGTATTTGTGTTAAAGTTGAGGAAGCCATCAATGGCATCAGCGGCATCAAACGCATTGAATCCACGGCACGTGAAAGTGTGGGAACAATAGTAGCAGAAATTGAAGCAGGTGAGGATATCTACAGGCTCAAAGATGAAATTGAAAGCCAGGTCAATCAAATCAATACGTTCCCTCAAGATGCTGAACGGCCACTCATTCAAGATTTAAAGCTCATCCGCCAGGTCATGTATGTTTCTGTAAGTGGCGATATTAGCGAAGAAAATTTGCGAACATTAACAGAAGAAATCAAAGATGAGCTGTTGGAAACTCCAGAAATTTCGCAGGTCTATGTGGTAGGGTTACGCGATTATGAAATTTCCATTGAACTTTCCGAAGAAAATATGCGGAGGTATGGAATTTCCTCGCAGCAAGTCGGGGCCGCCATCCGCAGCAACAGCCTGGATATGTCAGGTGGAGTTTTAAAAACAGAACAAGGTGAAATACTCATCCGCGTCAAGGGGCAAAAATATGTGCGCAAAGATTTTGAAGACATCATTGTGAAAACCAATGCAGATGGTGCGCACATTTACTTGCACCAAATTGCCACTGTGAATGACACGTTTGAAGAAAGCAGAGTCCGCGGATACCTCAATGGCAAAAGAGCCGCGCTCGTCAATATTTCAAAAACCCCTGAAGAAGACATCATCAAGATTGCCAATCGAGTTGCAGCATATTTAGATACAAAGCGTCCTACCTTGCCCAAGGGAATCTACCTAGATGTTCTCAGCGATTCTTCCCAGGTTGTGCAAAGCCGGCTTGACCTTTTGAGCAGCAATGCTATCCAAGGTTTGGTACTTGTGTTTCTTTGCCTTGCTTTATGTTTGGATTTGCGACTGGCCTGGTGGGTTGTGATAGGCATGCCTATTTCTTTTCTAGGGACTTTCATTGTCTTAGTGCTATGCGGTCAAAGTCTCAATATGCTCAGCATGTTTGCGTTGATCATTTGCCTAGGGATTATTGTAGATGATTCCATCGTCATCTCCGAAAGCATCTACACCAATGTTTATGAAAAGAAAATGGATCCCAAGGAAGCTGCTTTCGTGGGAACAAGCCGTGTTTTTTGGCCTGTACTTGCGTGCGTGACAACCACAGTTGTGGCGTTTATGCCTCTTTATGCAGTGCGCGGTATTATGGGCAAATTCATTGCTGTAGTTCCAACAGCCGTGATTGCCACGCTTCTTTTATCCTTACTGGAAGCATTGATTGCACTCCCTTGCCACTTAGCCAATAACCTCAAACCTCGGTTAGAAGGAGAAGAGGCACCTTGGACACAAAAACTCAGCGATATGTTTGATGTGGTCATGCGCGCAATCATTGCTAGCTATACTTGGATTCTACGTTTAGCCGCTGAATATCGTTATGCTACCTTAGGTATAGCGATTTGCATATTATTGTTTAGTGTTGGGCTTATTCAAGGCGGAATCATCAAATTCATCATATTCCCCAAACTTGACTCAGATTCTATTGCAACCAAGCTCATATATCCAGAAGGCACCAGCGATCGCATCACAGAAGCAAGCATCAATTACATCGAAAAATGCCTCCTCGAGATCAATGAAGACTTAAAAAAGCAATACAATCGCGAAAAAGATATTATCCTTAAAATTTACAAAGTGATTGGCCAAAATACAGATGAACGTGGCAATACCATTGGCTCAAATTTGGCGGAAATCACTGCAGAATTGCAACCATCTGAAGAACGCAAGATTCCGTCAGAGGTGATCCTCAATCTCTGGCGAGAAAAAACAGGCGATATTCCTGGCATCACCAGCCTTACATTTGGTGCCATGCGAGGTGGCCCAGGTGGCAAACCTATTCAAGTTCAATTGCGTAGCTCTAACTTTGACGCACTGGAACAATCATCTATTGATTTAAAGCAACATCTCAGGCGTTATCCAGGTTTGTATGATATTCAAGACGACTTTAAGCAAGGTTACAAAGAGTTACGCTTATCCCTTAAAAAGGAAGCCAGGAATTTAAGCTTAACTTTGTCTGACCTAGCTACTCAAGTCCGCTACGCTGTGTACGGCAATGAAGTGCTCCGGATTCAACGCGGTAAATTTGATGTTCGGGTGTTCCTGCGGTATCCTATTCAAGACCGGCAATATCTCACAGATATGGAACGTGTCTTTATTCGCACGACCAATGGCCAAGAAATCCCTATTACAGAAGTCGCAGACCTTGAAGTGACAGAAGGCTATTCTTTAATTCGCCGCGTGGATGGCAAACGCATTGTCAATGTCATGGCTGATTTGGATGAAAACAAAGCCAATGCAGATGAAATTACTCAAGATTTACTCCAATCTGGGTTCCTCAATGCACTCACTCTGGAACATAAAGGCGTGAGCTATGCATTTGAAGGTCAGCGCAAGGAAACGGCTGAATCATTAGAAGGACTTTGGGTTGGATTTGCCTTGGGTCTTTTAGGAATTTACCTCATCATTGCCACTATTTTTTCCTCATACATCCAGCCTGTGATCATCATGATTTCAATTCCATTTGGCTTAATTGGAGCGATCTGGGGCCATCTCATTATGGGATTCCCATTGACATTGATGAGCATGTTTGGCATTGTGGCTTTGAGCGGAATTGTGGTGGATAATGCCATTGTGATGATTGATTTTATCAATGAAGCATTGAGCCAAGGCCGGCCTATGCTGGAAGCTGTGGTCAATGCAGGGGCAAAACGCTTTCGGGCTATTTTCCTCACATCCATCACCACAATTGTGGGTATAAGCCCTCTGATGTTCGGCACAAGCTTACAAGCACAATACCTTATTCCCATGGCAATCTCATTAGGATTTGGCTTGCTGTTTTCCAGTATTTTGACACTCATCATTGTGCCATCTATCTTTATGATTTTGAGTGATGTTCTGAAACTCATGTACTGGATTTTCTCCGGCCGTTGGGTGACAGACAAAGAAGTATATCGCCGTTAATGTGGTTTCCAGGTATGCAGTTTTGGCTGCATGCCTGGGTTTATAACCTGCTGTAAATAAAAACGGGAAAACAACCGGTAGAAAAATAAGAAAAATTGGACCTGTGGCTCCAAAGGAAATGTGAAAAAAATAGATCAAAAATTGTATTTTCAAGAAAAGATTGGCATAACTAAAAAGCTGATTGATAATTATGCTATTTTTATGATAGCAATCATCCGATGATTTACGTATGAACTGTGACGAACAATAAAAATGCAACAACCCATCAATGGCCAGAGTGAGTAGGTCAACCGAAAACCCTGGCCATATTTCTTGATGCAATTGAAGGTTCAGACAAATTATGGTATTTTATTTTGCGAAGAATGAGCAATAATTTTCTTTACTTTTTTTCAATGCAAGGTATACTTGAGGTAAGTATTTTGATGAGTATGATCAACAACTGAGGAGATCAACAATGTCTAAAAAAGCAAATTCAGAAGAAAAGCAAGCACCCAAAAAAATGACAAAAAAAGCAAAAACCAAAACTGACAAAGCAAAAACCAAAACTGACAAAGCAAAAGCCCATAAAACCGAGAAAAGCAAAGCAAGAACTAAAAAATCCACCGCCAAAACCAACAAAAAAACAAGTGGATCAAAGTCAAAAAAAACGATTGTTGCAAAGCCCAAAACTGCGCTCAAGCGAAAAACTACTGCAGTGGCAACACCCCAAACTACTACGCCCAGAAAAAAAACAGTGATCAATCCAGAAGCCATTATGTACTACCAAGACTTAACCCCAGGGGAGCCAAAGAAATCTCCATTCTTGGGTGCACAACTCACGCCGTATAAACAAAGCCCAGAAGTAAAAAAATATATTCGTAAGCATAGCAAAGCGTCTTTGTATATGGGCAAGCGGCCGATTATTCCTCGGGATCAAAAAGTTTCTGGCTGGGGTGAAGATGTGCCGTATATTTTGTCACGAGAACCTAGTGAAGAGCTGCCTTCGTTTACTTTCGTGGGAAGGCAAAATATGTTTGAGATGCTCGAAGATCAACGTGCCAATGCCCGGCACACAGCCTTGATTGGCATGCGAAAAATGGGAAAAACAACGTTTCTAAAGCGATATTATGATTACTTATTCTGCAATTCCAATGAAGTCATCCCATTTTTCTATTCGTTCATGAACCTGGATGAAAAAAGAGGCAGCAAAAA
>JAKLHB010000108.1 GCA_022710345.1 Planctomycetota bacterium | reverse complement strand
AGCACTTGCATTATGCATTTTTATTGCAAGGATTGTAAAACTTGCTTTCTGTGTTACTACAGAAACCTCTGGTTATTGAGAAGCAAACTTCCAAATTTTATTTCAAAAAAATATAAGTACATATTTGGCAACATATTAAGCTCGTTTCCAACAAGGGATTTTTTAGAGATCCTTGGCTGCAAAGCTAAGGCAGAAAAAGTTCATGAAATTTTTTTAAGATACCTGGCAATTCCGCTTGGTTTATGTTAACTTTTTTCCTAGTTCATTGCTCTTGTTTTGATTAAAATATAATCAAAAACGGGCTAATATAATATTATCCAACATGTTATGAGTTTTTAGCAACTAAACGATGCTGGATCAAAAAGAATTTCCCTCAAATTTCCAAAGGAAGTCAAATTTCCAAAGGAAGTCAAATGGCACAAGATAGTTCAAGAGCCTTGAATGCAACAAGGCAGGTTGAAGAAGATCATTTGGAAATCTCATTACGACCACAGCATTTTCAAGATTTTGTGGGCCAAACACAAACTGTGGAAAATTTGAAGACGTATATCCAAGCAGCTCAACAACGCAAAGAAGCTTTGGATCATATTTTATTATCTGGCCCACCTGGGCTTGGCAAGACCACTCTTGCCAGGATCATTGCGCAAGAAATGGGTGTGAATATTAAGATTACCTCTGGCCCTGCATTGAAAATTGCAGGGGACCTGGCTGGTATCTTGACCAATCTTCAATTTGGAGATATTTTATTCATTGACGAAATTCATCGGCTGTATCCTGTGGTCGAAGAATATTTATACTCTGCTATGGAAGATTTTTCCATAGACATCATCATTGACCAAGGACCCAGTGCCCGATCTGTGAACCTTAAGCTGAAGCCATTCACGCTCATTGGTGCTACAACGCGCGAAGGGCTTCTTACAGGGCCATTTCGGTCGCGTTTTTTGATTCATGAAAAATTAGCATTGTATCCTGCTGAGGATTTGATTAAAATTCTAAAACGCAGTGCCCATATTTTGCAAATTGAATTACCTGAGCCTGCAGCCAAAGCCATTGCCAGCCGGAGTCGAGGAACCCCCAGAGTCGCTAATCGCTTTTTGCGGAGGATTCGGGATGTGGCCCAGGTACATACCCAAGGCAAAATTGATGAAGCTATTGCGATCAAAGGCTTAAGCATGATGGGGGTAGATACTTATGGGCTAGATAATACTGATCGTCGTATTTTAAAAGCAATCTTAAACCATGGGGGCGGACCAATTGGGCTCAAGACCATTGCTGTGGCAGTTGGCGAAGAAGAGGATACAATTGAGTCTGTGTATGAGCCATTCTTGATTCAAGAAGGCTATCTTCAAAAAACCCCACGCGGCCGTAAAGTAGGAGACAAGGCTTATCAAATCTTAAGCCTTGTCCAAGGTAGTCCGGATTTATTTAGCGGGGTTTGAGAGCTGCACCCAAAAATCTGAAATTAGAATAACTTTAGATTCTATCGAAAGGGTTTGAATAACTTTAGCTTTTTTAAATTCTATTGGAACGGTTTGAAAGTGCAATGTGCATTAGAATCTCGTATAAATAAGATATGTCTGAAAGCAAAGTTTTTTGCCGCGAAGCGGTTTGGGAATAAAGCCTGGGTTTTTAACCGGTTTTTAACCCCAGGCTATGTCGGCTCTTATTGTGTCCTGACGGGACACAGGAAAATCTGATTGATACAGATTAAGAATATTTTTTAGTCTATTCTAGCACAACAAGTTAGAATTTCCGAAGTCCTTGTGCATGAGAAGGGCTGCTATGTGTAGTTTTGTTAAGATCCTGCACTGCAAACCGTTCTGCCTAGAAAGGAGTCCACCCTAAAATGTTGGGCTTTGTGATTTCTCCTACACTCGATAGCCTTTTTCTCCTACAATATATCGGAATTTTACTGCTGGCTATCCATCTTCCTTTTATCTTTGGGATCATTGGCGGAACAAATTTGTCAGTGTTTTTTAATATTTTGGATAAAAAAATGCCCAATCCAAAGTCCCGAAGATTTTCACAAGATATTATCACTCAAATCACTATCCATCCCATCATAGGAATTTTGCTCGGAATTCTGCCCATTGTTGTCCTCACTTTGATATTTTTTCAATTTTTGTATGGTGTTCCAAACAAAGTCATCCAAATTTGGTTGTGGGCTGCTATTCTCGTACAAGCTATATCCATCGGCTTCATCTATGGATACCAAAAAGTATGGAAATACCGAAGCCAACATTTTTTACTCCAACTCGGACTAGGTGGAGCAGGCTTATTGTGCTTGGCAATTGGATATTTTTTATTTTTAGCCAACAAAAATTGGCTCCTCTATCCTGAATATTGGTTTATCGAGGTCATTCCCATCTCGTTATGCTTCTCATCAAACCTCATTCCCTCTTTTTTAGGATTCATCAGCCTGGCTTTGGTGGCCACAGGTGCATGGATTTTCATCCGATTCCGTCATGGATGTTTTGATATGGAAAATCCTCAAGAAAAATCTTATGTACAATTTTGCCATCAAATTGGGACGATCACAGTGAGCATTGGGGTTATCATCCAACCCATAGCCGGACTATTAGACGTAATCCTGCTACCAAAAGTTGCAATGTCATGGGCAGTAATCGCTTGCTATATGGCAAATGTAGTGGCTGCAATGTGCATTTGTTTAACCCTTGTTCGTCAATTTGACAAAATTGCTTGCTATAAGTGGATCACTATGTTCGTGCTATTGCAAATCGGCATCTATATTGGGTACGACCATCTCACTCGTACCAATGCACTTCAAGAACAATTGGCTGTGTTAGATAGAGTAGCCAAGCAAAATATGCCTCAATTCAACAAACCCAAGGGCAGCATCAATTTCATCTCCGAAGGTAAAGAAGTTTATGAAATCCACTGTATGGCCTGCCATAGCATAGATGGACAAAAAGGGTTAGGACCTTCTTTCAAAGGCAGTTATGGCAGTAAACGTATTGTAGCAAGCAAAGGGCTAGAGCATGAAGCAGATATGGATGAGGCATATTTGCACAACTCGATCATCAATCCTAGCCAAGACATTGTCAGAGGCTTTCCGAATGTCATGCCTGCTCTAAATCTTACAGAGCATGAAGTGGATGTAGTCTGTACATTCATCCAATCCTTACGCTAGAGGAGAACTCTCGTATCAGATTGCACTGCAGCAAAGTTTTTTTGCCGCGAAGCGGTTTGGGAATAAAGCCTGGGGTTTCTAACCCCAGGTTATATCGGCTCTTATCGTGTCCTGACAGGACACAGGAAAACGTAGCATTCTATCAAAGAGTATCTTTTTTAGTATATTCTAGCACAACAAGTTAGAATTTCCGAAAATCCACTAGAGAGGTGCATTGTGAAAAAATGGGTCACTCCATCTACCATTGGGTGCTTTTTTGGACTTTTTTTGCTCCTAGGTGCTGCTTATGCCTATCATTGGCATGGGTATCAAAAAACTCAAGTGCAACCTATTGCGTTTAACCACACGCTTCACAGCAACAAACTCAATCTCCATTGTACATATTGCCATATCTATACAGAAAAAGAAAACCAAGCAGGTATTCCTCAATCACAAATGTGCATGGAATGTCATAAGGATATAAAATTAGAGAGTTTAGAAATTCAACGTTTACATCAATATTGGAAACAGTCTCAACCTATTCCCTGGATGCGCATTTATCGCTTGCCTGATTTTGTCTCTTTTAGCCATAAACGACATGGAGAAAAAGGGGTTGAATGCATAGAATGTCATGGAAATGTATCTTGGATGCACGAAATGCGACAAATCGCATCTCTCCAAGAAGATTGGTGCATTGCATGCCATACGTCTCGTGGCACACCCCAAGATTGTTCAACATGTCATAAACTTCCGTAAATAAAAACAGCATAATGCCAAACAAAAGAAAAAAATACTTGGAATACTAAATCACCAAATGAAACATTCAGGCATTTCTCTTTCTTTTTTAGCTTACCCTCCCTAATAAGCAAAAAATTGAGAAAAAGACAAAAAAGTCAGTTGCTAGTTGAAGAATTTTTTTCATAATTAATCAACAAAGACTTCAAAAATATACGACAACGAATAAGACAAAGAAAATTTTTAGTTCAATTTCAGCTAACAACAGACTTTTTAGATCAGCCTGAGCTCTTTTTCCTAGTCTTTTTCTCTACCCGAAGTCTTTTTCTCTACCCGAAGTCTTTTTCTCTATCAGCTTGGCCTTTTTGCTTCCTAGCCTTTTTCTCTACCCAATTTACCTCTACCATCCTACTCTTTTTCTCGATCAGCACGATTTCTTCCTACTCTTTTTCTCTACCTGAAGTCTTTTTCTCTATCAGCCTGGCCTTTGCTTCCTACTCTTTTTCTTTGCCCGAAGTCTTTTTCTCTATCAGCTTGGCCTTTTTGCTTCCTACTCTTTTTCTTTGCCCAATTTACCTCTACCATCCTACTCTTTTTCTCGATCAGCCTGGCCCAGCCTGATTTCTTTAGCCCAATATTTCTTTTACTTTCCAAACTTCGAGCACGCTTGGAAAACTTCTTCTTCTATGTTAAACCTTCCACTATAGGTTCCCTTGCCAAAAATCCCTCCATTGATCATCATAATGATCCCCATTTTTGCTTGAGGGTTAAAATACAAATCGCTAATCAATCCATAAGCTTCTCCAGGATGGCCAGTCCAGGGTTCTTTTGGAAGCAAGTCAATAGTAGTATGATTTCCAAGAGCATAAGTATTAAAAACTCCTTCATAAGGATCGCCATTCGTACCTTGGTATTGCCAGACTATCTGATGCATCAACGCAGTAGTCTGTGGAGATAAAAGTTGTACTTGATTCCACACACCATGATTAAGATGAGCAATCATAAAATGGCTAAGTTCCAATGCGCTCACCCGTAGTCCGCCTTGAGGAGCAAAAATCACTCCATTACTGCCTAATACATAGTTTGTGAGATCTTTAGCCGGTGGATAAATTCCTTTAAAGTGATCTACCTGAGGAGTCCAAAGGCCATCTTGTTTTCGATATAGCACAGCAATATCGTTGATATCTGGAACAGTTTGGATACGAAAACTACCTGTAATGCTCAGTGGCTCTAAAATATGGCGTTGGCAATAGAGGTCAAAACGTTCTTGGGAGATTTTTTCAATCAAGGCTCCCAACACTCCAAAGTTCACATTGGCATAAGTAAAATAATGTTCATTAGGGCCATGGTTAGGGTCAAAAAGGTCTTTGGAATAGTATTTGCCTCCTGGCCGAACCAGCTCTTGCAAATGAGGAGGAACTGGCTTTTTGTTCGTGTCTTGCAAAAAGTCAAAGTATCCATCAGTATCTCGCAGGCTCGAAGTATGTGTCAAAAGCTTTTTAAATGTAATAGGTTCATTGAGATAATGAGGATTCACTAAAGAAAATCCCAGGTAAGGGCTCACATCATCATCTAAACGAAAGCACCCTTTTTCATAGAGCTGCATCATGGCTGTGGCAACCACCATTTTGGAAATAGAAGCAATGCGATATTTCGTAGCAGCATTCACAGGAAGAGAACGAAGTATATCTCGCTGACCATGATAAAAAGAAAATACAACATCTTGCTGTTGCACAATGATAACCGACATGCCAACAACTTCATACTGAACACAAATTTTGGTTAGAGTTTGAGTAAGTTGGCTTTGATCAATACGTTCTTGCGCAAAAGCAAAAGCCAAACAGATGCAACAAAAACAAAATAAAAGCTTTGTAAAAGATATCATAGAAATTCTCCAAAAAGATCATGGCATTGTTTCATACATGCAGGTACAATTATAGCAATCTCTCACTCTCTTGAACACTCATTCAACAGGCAAAGGACTATGAATCGTAAATACTTTTATGACTATAATACATTTCTGCGTGAGAAATTTGGAGAAAAAGTTTATAAAATTTGTTTAAACGCTGGTTTTACATGCCCAAATCGAGATGGAACCCTGGGAACAAATGGATGTATCTACTGCAACAACGCTAGCTTTAGTCCATCAATAAGCTATCATAACCAAGATATACATCAACAAATTCGAGAAGGAATAGCAATAGGACAAAAATACAAAGCCAATAAGTTCATTGCGTATTTTCAACCCTACACAAACACATACGCTCCTGTAGAAAAACTAGAATATATCTATCAGCAAGTCTTGCAATATCCTGAAATTGTAGGGATTGCTATTGGCACTAGGCCAGACGCAGTTGATTCGGAAAAAATCAATCTTTTGGCAAAGTTAGCACAAAAAACATTCATCTCTATAGAGTATGGGGTACAAAGTATCTATGATGATACTTTAAAATGGATCCAGCGTGGACATAACTATCAAAGTTTTCTACAAGCTATGGCGATAAGTCAAAATAAAGGGTTGCATCTATGTGCTCATCTGATGATCGGATTTCCTCAAGAAACTAAAGAACAAATTTTGGCAACTGCGGCTGTAATGAACCAAGTCGGAATCCAAGGAATTAAGCTGCACAATTTGCTCATTACAAAAGATACGGTTTTAGCACAAATGTATGAAAAAAATCCTTTTCCATTGCTCGATTTTACGGAATACGTCTCTTTAATTTGTGATTTCTTAGAACGTTTAGCACCAACCATTGTTTGTGAACGGCTCTATGCAAATACTTCACAGGAATATTTAATTGCTCCTTCCTGGCCTGCTATTCGGGGAGGGCAAATGAGCGATGCTGTGAATCAAGAACTAAAGCGACGAGAAAGTTATCAAGGACGGCTGGTGTTGCAGGAAACCAAAAGTGCAAGCAATTCCGACAAGGAAGTTCATCATGCAAGAAGAACATGAGTTATTCAATCCTACTTCACAGCCAGAAGCTACGCAATACAAACAAAATCAGATAGATTCAGGTAGTAATCAAGATGAATTTCCTTGGCGAAGCAATCTATATGTGCTCTGGGCTGCTCAATTCATTGCCATGATTGGAATGAGTGCATGCATGCCATTTCTCCCACTATACGTACGTGAATTGGGGATCACAGACTTAGCACAAGCACAAATTTGGAGTGGATTGGTATTTTCAGCACCATTTTTTTTGGCTGTGTTAGCCAACCCATTTTGGGGTGCATTAGGTGATCGAGTCGGCCGAAAATTGATGATCGTACGCGCTCTATTTGGCTTAATGCTAGCCATGTTTCTCATGGGTTTTGCTAGAAACGTATGGGACTTATTCTGGCTTCGGGTCTTTCAGGGCGGAGTCAGTGGATTTATCGCAGCAAATTTAGCATTAGTTTCATCATCAACACCCAAAAAACATAGTGGATTTGCGATTGGACTTTTACAAACATCTATCTCGGCAGGGGCCACCATAGGCCCTATGCTCGGCGGTATTTTATCAGATATGCTTGGAACAAGGGCTGTCTTCTTTGTAATGGCTATATTAGGACTATGCAGCCAAATCATTGTGATTACAAAAGTCAAAGAAAAAAATATACCAAAAACAAAAAAAAACACACGCATTGGGCATGATTTACGATTAGTATTATCTCAGCCTGGAACAAGGCGCTGGCTAATGATTATCGCAATATCACAAGCAGGCATCATGTTCACAAACCCTATTTTAGCATATTATTTGGAATCGCTCCAGACACCTAAAGCATATTTAGCAACCATCACAGGCATTTTGGTTGGACTAACCGGATTGTTGACAACAATTTTTGGCCCTATCTGGGGCAAAAAAAATGATAGACAGGGGCAAGAAAAAACGCTGCAAATTGTTTTGCCAATATTAAGCATAGCAACATTTGCTCAGGCTTTAGTTCCACATTACTTATGCTTATTCCCACTGAAAATTGCAATGGGCATTTTTACTGGTGGCTTAATTCCCACACTTTATACGATTTTGAATAAAGAATCATCTGAACATACCCAAGGATTAGTCATGGGTTGTGGATCAAGCGCAACCATGCTTGGCAATTTAATAGGTCCTATTTTATGCTCATGCACTGCTTCACAATTAGGGATGCCATTAAGTTTTGCAATCAGCGGCGGATTATTAGGTTTAGTTTATGTGTACATCATGAGCACAAATCATCGTTGACAAACCATAAAAAAAATGAGAAAATAAAGACGATTTTCTTAACTTTTTCTTTCATTGCTTTCTAGGAGAATCACTGTGCAAGATCAAAGTTCTAGCAATCCTGCACCCAGTTCCCCAAATCCTAAATCTGCAAACCAAGGGATAGCACCTGGAATGCAAATAGGAAAGTACTCCTTATCCCGACAATTAGGGGAGGGAGAATTTGGCTATGTATATCAAGCCACACGGGCAGATGTCCCAGATAGTACATACACCATCAAAATCCTAAAACATCCATATCGCAAAGATTACCCACGTTTGGCAAAAGAAATCAAAGCCAATCGTCAATTGAGCCATCGTTGTTTAGGTAAATGGCTTGAAATAGGTATAGCAGGCGAAAAAGATGCGTTTGCACAGCTTCCATACCTTGTGACTGAATTTATGCCAGGAGAAGCTTGGCCAGAGTTTCAAAAACAGACAACTGTTGCCCGTGATACATTACTGCGTTGGGCTTATGAAATTACCGAAACAATTAAATATCTGCATGATCAAGAAATGATTCATGGAAATCTTAAGCCGACCAACATCCACATCAGTTGGACAAATCAACGCGGGCAAAGCATCAAACTGCTCGATTTAGGCTTAGGAAGCCTAAGAAAAATTCGTAGCGCTGATGTAAAATCCTGGAAATATCTCAGCCCTGAGCAATTCGCAGGAAAAGGGCCAAGCAAGGCTTCGGACATCTATGTATTAGGCATTCTATTATATGAATTGCTAACTGGAATATATCCTTATGAAAGTCAAAGTGCGACAGATTTTGTCCATTGGCAGCAAATACACGAGCATCATCCTCCTCGTCCACTCAATGATCCTGTGGTGCCAACTGCTATCGCAGAAATCATCACAAAATGCTTAGCAAAAAATCCATTGAAACGGCCTGTTGCAGGAGAGATGGTCACAGCGCTAGAAAAGGAAATTGCTGGTGTTGGAATCCCCAGTTATATTGGTATTCTAGGCGCGCGTGGCTCAGGCAAAACATGCTATTTAACTTCCATTTATTCGCAAGTAGAAAGTACTGAAGAGACAAAAAATATTTTGGAAGAAAAATACATTGCTTTATATGAAAAAGGGTTTCTGCCTTCTGCAACAGCACTATCAGCATATCGCTTAAATTTTAAAATCACGACAGAAAAAAGATTCTACGACATCATCACCAAAGACTACGGTGGTGAATTACTCGCAGGCCGTCGTGAAAGCGTTGCGACTGGAGTAGATACTGAGCTATTACACGAAAAACGTCAAGAAATATACGAATTTTTTCAAAATGCCCGCGCAATTTTGATATTAGTAGAAACACAGCCACCAATCGACCTCAAAACAACCCTCAATTATCGAAATGAAATATATTCTTTAATTGAACGAATCGCTGTATTGCGTGAGGGAGTGCGTAGAATCGAAGTTCCAGTCGGGCTTATTTTAACAAAATGGGATCGTTTAGGAAATATCTCCTGGAACCCAGAAACTGAAACACAACGCGCATTAGAATATATTCAAAAAACAGATTGGCTCCGTGAATTGTATGACCAATTGAAAGTGCTTTGCCCAATTTTTCAAGTATTTCCAATATTTTCGTTCATTGGAGATAAGCCAAGCAAAGATGATATTCGACCATTTAACCTAAAAGCTCCTTTAATCTGGGCTACAGATCAAAGCGACATCAGCTTTTTCAATAAATATAAACAATTCGCAGAAGATCATAAAACTGAATATCACAATGTCATGGAAAATTACTGGCGGCTTCTCAATGTAGAAAAAATATGTAATCCTCAAATTCGCAAGCAAATTGAAAAAATTGTAGAAGATCTAAGCCCTCAATACCTAGAAGCCGTACATACAAGGGTAAAAAAAACACCCGATGATCTACGCTGGATCATTGGGCAATATCAAGAATTATTAGCAACACGCGGCATGAGAAGAGAAGACAAAGAAGATGGCGAACGTATTTTGCTTAAGTATCGAAAACAGCTCCAAGCAATACAACGAAAAGAAATGCTGCGTTGGGTGATGTTTGTATGCCTTGGATTCCTAAGTTTAGTGCTGGTAATTTACATTGGCTGGGAAGCTTTGTCAGAATATAGTGTCAGACAAGCCATGATGCATTTTGACCAAGGAGAATTAAGTGCCGAAGGATTTTTAAGTAAAATCAATGGCTATCGCCAATATAAGCCATTAAGTCCTTGGCGGCAAATACGTGACCAATCCATTCGTGAAGATTCTCAAAAAATTGTGACAGAGCGAGTACAACGCGAAATCAGGCCATTCTACTCATACATGCAGGAAACATTGCCAATTGCACCTAAAATCACTGAAAAATTTGGCGGCGAAGATTTTAGCATTGTCACTGAAAAGCTATTAAATGCCCAGCAAGAAGCACAGAAGTACAACGAAAGAATCGTCAAAGTACAAAAATTGCAAGAAATTCAAACATATTGGTTTAACTATTTCCACAGTGAGCTTGGAGATAAGTTTCAACTCCAACCAACCGAAACCCGATTGCAAGAATTACGACACAATCTCATGCAATGGAAAGATTACGCTTTATTCTTAGAAAGCGTACGCAATGCATTCGTGATCAAAGATGAACTTAGCCAGGAGCAAAAAAAGCTGTTAGGCCGATTTGCGCTGGAAGCTGCCAATGATAAGCCAGAAAACTGTGAGCAAGACCTGATCCAAGCCCAAAAATTGCTGCAAGAATTGGTGATTCTACAAAGCAAAGTGCAAAACTACTTGCTATCTTATCCCAATTCACCGTTTGGCGAAGAAATCAGGAAAATGGATCAAGAGCTAACCAATCAGCAAGTACGTTGGAAAGACTATGCCTTTAATTTGGAAAAGTTGAAAACAGCCTTCTTAGCTAAACAAGAACTATTGCAACTGAAGCAAAAACTCATTGGCCAATTAACAGCCCAAACCGCTAATCTCAAGCCAGAAAATTGTGAAAAAGATTTGCTAGAAGCACAGCGATTAATGCAAGACTTAGCGAATTTGCAAACAAAGACTCAAGTCTATATCCCAACATATCCCAATGCTCCTTTTGGAGAAGAAATTCGGCAAATCCAAGAAGAACTTAAGACTGCTCAAGAGCAATTGAACAAACATCTCCAGAATATGGAAAAACTATGCCAGATGTTTGCTGCAAAGCAAGAACTCAACAAAACAGCAACATCATTACTGAGCCAAATTGCAGCAGGCCTTGTGAGCAATAAACCAGAACAATGGGAGCAAAATAGCCAAGATGCACAACGCATTCATCGCGAGCTAGGCAATCTACAGACCAATGGCCAATCTTACCTAAGCAGTTATGCTGATTCACCTTTTGCAGATGAAGTTCGTCAATTACTACAATCTGTTGGGAACTATATGATGCAATGCCAACGTTATGTAGAAAATTTAGCCGTGCTGAAAAGCATGTACCAAGATTATCTCCAGTTGCTTTCAAATGCAGAACTCACACCACGAGAAGAAGACCCTATTGGCCTGCTCCAACAGAAAAAAGATAAAATCTTCCAAACCATTGTGCAATGCCAGCAATTGCAACAAAAACTAAGTTCAAATAGCAGCATATTGCCACCTGAAATTGCACGTCTATGGCCATTGCGCTGTGATGAAATTATGCCTAAACTGCAAGATAACATCCGCCGGTGCCATTACTTCGTTGCAGAATGGGAAATGAAAGAAATCATACAAAAAGCAAGACTAGAAGAGCAAATACAGGATACACCAGAAACATTGAGTGATAAAATTAGCCAGATACAAGTCATTGCAGATTCATTGACCAGGTATGATACAACAAGCACCCGCTTTTTGCCAGACGATATTGTGAAATTGGCCAACCAAAAAAAGGTTTACCAAAATGAATGCAAAGAACGCAGAGAAAATTTAAGCAAGCGCAAACGCACCCTGGAAGAGCTTCAAATACGATGCCAAGAATATCCCAAGCAATGGCAAAAAGATATTCAAGAGAAGCGCAACTATACCATTGCATTAAAAAAAGTAGAATTACTGCTTGACGAAACATCGAAATCAACATACTTAGCAAAACAACATCAAGAAAAGCTACAAGGAATTTTTTCAGAAATCCAAAAATTAAAAGAGCTAGATCAACGGCAATATCAAGAAATCCAAACCTTAGTGCGACAATACCAATTTTTAGCAGCATTTAAACGTGTGGTGCAATATTGTGAAAGTACCACACATTTCAAAATTATGGCTGAAGAGCTCAAAGACTATCTATCCAAATTTATATGCGACATCACAGCAACAATCAAAGTCCAACCATCCGCCCAACTGGATGGCGGTGGTGCTCCAGATATTCAGTTGGATGTAACTGTATGGGGCTATAAAGATGCGATGGAAAGAATCGTACTCCAAGGTGTCAAGACATTTAAACAAAACGACATCGTTGGCGAAGCAACGTTAGGCCAAATTTTTGTGTCCATGCGCCCTATGCGATATGGCCTTTCGATAAAAGTGACCGAGCTTGATACAATCTCGAATGATGACTATGGTACAGTAGAACTATCCATCACAGAGCTACTGAACAATGATGTCTTAACATACACTCATAAATGCAAAGAAGATGGCACATTAACCATAAAAATCGAACCAACCAAAATGGAGCCCAAAATTGAATTGCCAAAGTTCAAAGAATAAGCTTGGAAATTTTTGGAAAAAGTGTTAAAATTTCTTGAAGAAATAATGAGCATGCAATCAGCGTGTGCCAATTCAGCAGCGCCCCAAAAAACATGCGAAGGCAATTTTCGTGCTTTGCAATGTTGCTTGGCAGGCTAGAAGCTGACCGATAGTGTCTGCTGGAATTGGCGAAAAAAAGCGTATTTCCTGAACAATCCTGGATAAAATCAGCGTGTGCCAATTCAGCAGCGCCCCAGAAAACATGCGAAGGCAATTTTCGTGCTTTGCAATGTTGCTTGGCAGGCTAGAAGCTGACTGTCTGCTGGAATTGGCGAGAAAAATCCTTGTTTCCACAATAAGTGAGGAGTAATGTTATGAGAATATGCATCATCATTTTCATCGCAATAGCTATGATGAGTCTAGCGATAGCTCAAGAAGATAGAGAAATGAAACAACGCATTGCATACACACAAGAGCTACTGCAAAGAACCAATGGCACTTGGCATGCAGGAGAAACCTCAATGTCGAGACTGCCAGTGCATCAATTCCAAGAACGTTTAGGCTTTATTTGGAACGATGATACAGGCAAAGAGAATGTTCAAGCAGGACCTATGCCAGAAGCAACAAGAGATGTGCCAAATTATGTCAATTGGTATGAAAAAGGCTGCATCACCTCGATCAAAGATCAAGGCCATTGTGGCAGTTGCTATGCGTTTG
>JAKLHB010000107.1 GCA_022710345.1 Planctomycetota bacterium | reverse complement strand
TGATCATATTGGATTTGCAAGCGCGCAACAGATTGTTCCATATCCTGATAGCGGAACATCCATTGTTGAAGTTCCAGAAGGCTGGAGTCAATCAAACCATTTAATTCTCTCAATCGCTGATCCAATTTTGGTATTTTCGCTTGTTTTTCGCGGAGTTCAGTTTCGTCTTCTTGAATGGCTTTTTCTTTTTCGATGATCCATTGTTTGTATTTTGCTAAGTCTTTGGTAAATTGAGCCTGATTGATAATATCCTGTTGATGCAACTGTTTCAATGTTTGGATTTCCTGCCTGAGTTGGTTCATGACTTGGGCATTTAGGCCAGTCATTAAATCCAGCCGTTTATCATAGAGGACTGCTGGATAGAAAAAGCATTTTTGTTGATTTCTGTATTTCAGTCTTAGCTCGTATATTTCTTTGGATTGTCCAGCATTGAGAGGCATTAAGCTACGCTGGGCCAAAAATGTATCTAATGTCATGGCTTTTTTGAAATAGTCCTCGATGGCTTGCTGAATTTCTCCGCGTGTTGCTGCAATTTCACTGGATTGGAGCAAATCAGTGTAATATTCTTTCAATGCAGTGGAAATTTCGAGCGTAAAGTTGAGGGGCGGCTTAGGCGGAGGTTCTTCCTGGGCTGCAGCAAGCTTTGCTTCCAAAGGTTGAGATGCAGATGATTCCGTCGCTTGAGGTTGTGTTGACTCGACGCGTGATGACAAAGCTAGTGTTTGCGCTGCTTCTTGGAGTTGACGGTCGTGCTGCTCTGGTATTGTCATTGGAGGCTTGGGTTGTTCTGGTATTGTCATTGGAGGCTTAGGTTGTTCTGGCTTGGGTGGATTTGATGTTGCTATTGATGAATCGTGCTGCTCTGGTATTGTCATTGGAGGCTTAGGTTGTTCTGGCTTGGGTGGATTTGATGTTGCTATTGATGGATCGCGCTGCTCTGGTATTGCCGCTGGCGGCTTTTCATCTTGTTGTAATTCAAGATGTTGCTGAGGATTTTGAGTTTTTGTCTGTTGAGTGGGTAAAATTGTTGTTTGTTTTTGATTGTCTTTATTATCAATATCTTGCAAACCGATACTTACCAGGGAAGCTGTTGCAATGAATATCCCTCCGTATGTAAATGTCCAAAATATCCAACTTGGCAGACCTAAAATAATCAGTTGTTTTTTTATGCTCATATTTTTCCTCCTCAACATAACAAATTTGGGAAAGCTAATGATCAGTTTCATGATTTTTCGAGAATTCCATAAAATTTTATTGACTTTTTCCCTGAATTGGTAATAATAAAAGTTAGTTTATGTAAAAATTTTAACTTTCGCTTTAACATTTTTCTTATGAGTAAGTTACCTCAATTGATAAGCCGTACAACATCCCTGCGTTTCAGGAAAACGGCTAGCAACTTGGGTAAAGTATATGTTTTGAACCCCAAAAGGAGTTAGTTTCCATGTTTTTTTTGTTAATGGGTAGTCCGGCCCAAGGAGGGCAACCAAGCCTGTGGGATTTGATTGTTCCATTTTTGGTCGTGGTTGCTATCATGTGGCTTTTGGTTATTTTACCACAACGCAGAGAGCAAAAGCGTAGAGATTTGATGCTCAAAGCATTAAAAAAAGGTGATCAAGTTATCACAAGCTCTGGCATTATTGGCAAAGTTGTGCGCTTGAAAAATGATCAAGTTGAGCTTAAAATAGATGAATCTACCAACACCAAGATTATGATTTTGCGTTCTGCCATTATCAGCGTGATTGAAGAAAAAGAAGATAAAGAAGAAGATAAAAAAAGCTAAGCTGATACAATGATTGTTGGTGGAAAGAGTTATACTCATAATTACTAAAACTGCTTTAAAAGTCTTTTTAATTATGGGTATATCCGAAAATTTTTAAAATCGGAAAGGATTTCAAAAGATTTATGAGTGAACGAATGATGACTTTGCTAGGGAAATTCGCGGGAGTTTTGGTACTATTATTTGCTTTGCTATTGCTCTGTTGCCCACCCGAATATCGCCCTATTTTCAAAGAAACGTTATCAGATTACAAAGTTCACCTTGGTTTGGACCTCAAAGGAGGTTCTGAGCTTTTGTACCAAGTTGATCCCAAAGACGTTGACGCTGCCAGAAACTTGAGCGATGTGGTGGATGAAACGATTGGCGTAATTAGCCAACGTATTTTTGAATCCAATATTGTGAAAGATCCACGGATTCAAAAGCAAGGCGAAGAGCTCATTCTGATCCAATTGCCAGGTTTAAATCAAGAAGAAACTGAATTGGTGAAGCATGAAATCGAAACTCTGGGCAATTTGGAATTTCGGTTGGTGGCTTCCAAAGGTGTTGGAGCAGAAATCATCGAAACTGATGAACGTGGAAGTTATGACACGGCACGTACTGCTGGTGAAAATCGTTTGAATTATTATCAAAAAAGAATGTTTGGCAAAGGATACCAATGGTATTCTTCGCGAGAAGCTTCCGAACCAGCCAGATTGCTATGGGTACGTGATGGTTATGATTTTACGGGTAAGAAATTCCGTAAATTTAGTATGACATTCCACGATGCTCGCAAAGCCATTGGCTTTGAGCTGAAAGAAGAATACAAAGGAGCATTTGGAGATTTCACTGAAAAATATAAAGGTGAACAGCTTGCAATTTTGTTCAATAACAAAGTTGTCGCGACTCCTGTCATTAGCACCAAAATCCCTGGCTCAGGCGTGTTGGTAGGGTTTAAGGCTGAAGAACTGAATGATTTGATGAAAGTTTTACGTTCTGGTTCTTTGGAAATTCAGCCTGAATTGCTCAATGAAAATACAATTGGCCCTAGCTTGGGCGAAGATGCAATTCGCTTAGGCTTAATCGCTGGCATCATTGGCTTGATTGCTGTGGTGCTCTTCATGTTATTTTATTATATGGGTGCAGGCATCATTGCAAATTTTGCTCTATTTATCAATATTTTCACAGTGGGTGGTATTTTGGTAATCTGGGGTGAAACTCTTACATTGCCTGGTATCGCTGGCGTTGTCTTGATGATGGGCATGGCAGTGGATGCCAACATTTTGATTTTTGAAAGAATGCGTGAAGAGAAACGCAAACGCCTGGAAACATTCCAAAAAGATCACAGTGGAAATGTAGAAGAAGTCTATACAAAAGAAGACCTCTTAGACATCATCAACAATAGCTATTCACGTGCATTCACCACCATCTTCGATTCCAACGTGACCACCTTGATTACGGCTATTATTCTGTATGTCGTTGGCTCTAGCACAACCAAAGGATTTGCTTTTACTTTGGGGTGGGGCATTATTGCCAACTTTTTCACTGCAATCGTGATCACAAGAATCATGTTTGAGATTGGCATTGAATGCGGATGGTTCAAGAAAATCGCTATGTTGGAATGGATCAAAAATATCACTGTACCATTCCATCGTGGTATGCTCATAGCATGCACCTGCTCTGCAATCGTCATTGTGCTTGGACTTGGTGTTTTCTTCAATCGCGGAACTGCCAACTATGGTTTGGATCTCAAAGGCGGTATTTTAGCGCAATTAAGCCTACAAAAACCATTGACAAGTGAAGAAGTTCGCAAACGTCTCAGCGAAAACTTCCAAATTGAAGTGCAGCATATTGAAACCGAAGAAGGCCGCAAGGTCAATGGATGGTTTGAATTCTCGATCCGTCTTCCTAATTTGAACCAAGAACAAATCGAACAGACTCGGCAAGAAATCGCTGGTTTGACTGATAAGATGCGCGAGAAAAGCGGAGCTCTCAAAGAATTCAATGCCCGCATCATTCGCAGTGATGACGATATCAAACGTGCCAAACGAGTTTATGCTCGCTTACGCAGCGATAATGCGCCACAAGATGAAATTGCTTCTGCCAAAAAAGTGATTGAACAATACGAACAGATCAAGCAAGACAGCGAAAAAAGTCTGAACGAATTGGGCAAAGAAGTAGATCAAATCAAAGAACAACGCAGAGTCTTGATTGAAAAGAAAAACCTGCTTGCAGGTGTTGAAGAACTCAAAAAAGTAGTGCAAACCAAGTTCACTGAAGAATTATCACCACTTCCATTTGGCGAACTAAAATTGGGTGAAGGAAGATTCCGCAATTATCACGTGTTGCCTATGTTTATGCGCACTCCTGTTTCTGGAGAATTTGTGCGTGAAACATTGCAAAAACAAAGCGATATCTTCAAACAAGTCTATGTTGGTGGTCCAGAATTTGGAATCTGGATGAAGGCAAAAGACCCTGCTATGGGTGTAGATGAAATCGCCCAGGTAATTCGCACCAAATTGGATTTAGCTTCTCGTCTGGAAGCTTCTGAAATCAAAGTCAGCAAAAGTGAAAATAGTAAATTTGATTATTTTATCCTAGCCAAGTTCAGCACACCTGTACCAGAATCCGCAGTGAAAGCTGGCGTAGAACGTTGCGATTGGGCTAGCTTTGAACTAAGGCCATTGGATCAATATCAAACTGAACTGAGAAAATTCCATCTATTCCTGTTGCTACCCAATGAGCTTTTGGTCAAGACAAGCGCAGAGCTTCAAAATATGGTGGAACAAAAAATCAGAGACACCATCAAGGAAGCTAAATACGAAAACAAAACTGTTTATCTCTCTGATCCTTTCCCAAGATTTACCCAAATCTCTGGTCTAGTGGCAAAGGAACAAAAAGCCAAGGCATACCAAGCTATTTTCTTATCTTTGATTGCTATTTTACTATACATTGCATTCCGGTTCCCGAATGGCTTTGTATTTGGCTTTGGTGCAGTCGTTGCCCTGACACACGACGTGCTCATCACTTTGGGTGCCATCGCAGTCTTCAGTGGCCTAGGATTAGTCCATGTGGAGGTAGATCTCACAGTGATCGCCGCACTGCTCACCATTGTGGGTTACTCCATCAACAACACCATTGTTATTTTTGACCGTTTGCGTGAAAATCAGCATAAATATGAGCAGGAAATTTGGGACAGATTCGATCGCAAACGTTTGGCGTATGAATGGGACCTTGCTTTAAGCCAGACTTTGTCTCGTACTACTCTGACTTCTTTGACCACATTGTTCTCTATTGTCGCTATTTTTGTGCTCAATGTGGGACAAGGCAACTCCATGGAAGGTTTCTCATTCTCCATGTTGATTGGTATTATTGTAGGTACCTATTCTTCCATTCTAGTCGCCAGTGCTATTGTATTTGCTTTTGAACGCAAAAAACGTAGAGCATAACATGATCGGGTTGCTAGTTGAAAATGAAGCCATGATTTCAAAATTGACTTCGCTTGTCCATTGATAGAAAGTCAATTCTCCATTGCCATATATATGTGTGGGCATCATAAACTAGCAACTTCAAAAAATTTCATAAGAGATGAGCTAAAATATAGCTCATCTCTAAACTACGATATGTGGGGATATTATGACGTTGGAGAAAAAATTGGTTTTGCTTTTGATTTTAATGATGCTACTTGGCTATGTGATTGAAGAAAAATTGCATAGCAATCTAAAATCAAAACCATTGGAGCAGCCAGCACTGCTGATCAAAATATCCAAACCATCTAGCCCAACTCAACCCGAGGCTCCAGCGATTCCAACAAACCATACTCAAATTTCCCAATCAAAATCAGAGTGCCCAGTACCATTGCCAAATAGCACAATGGATCCGAATCAAGAGATTCAAGTAGCATTAGCAGGCACATTGCCTGAGAAAAAAACTGAGGTAAAACCCATTGCTGCAAATCCTGAAATTACCGTAGCAAAAATACCATCATTACCTCAGCCACAAGCAGATCCTAAAATAACAGCAGCAACAACCTCTCTGCCACAAACAAGTCCCGAAGCAGAAAATCCTAAGCCCAAAGAAGTGACAGGAGCAAAGGCCAGTGAGGTTGAAGTATTAGATTATTGCGAATATGCTGTTCAGCAAAAAGACTCTTTATGGGGAATTGTCCGAATTTTTTATAATATCAAAGAAGAGGCAGAAGTAAATGGATTGGTATTGCAAATCATTCGAAGAAATCCCCAATTAGTGAATCCTAACCATCTACCAGTCGGCCTAGTTTTGCAATTGCCACAAAAACCCACACGTTATGATCCTCAAAGCATTAGCAGTACTATAAAAAAAGCCAATCCTAAATTGCCAGCCAGACATTTGGTACAAAACGGAGATACACTCTATAAGCTGGCACTTGAGTATTACAACGATTGCAAAGCTTTTACCAGGATATTAGACGCAAATTCAGATATTGTCAAAGATCCAAATTATCTGCCATCAGGGATTTATGTAACGATCCCTCAGTAGGAATGAGAAATTCTTCTGCAAAAATGGTGAGGCCGTGCATCATCTTAAGAAATTTTGCGCGGAATTTTTATGATTGAAATTCGAACTTTTACGTATATAGATATATTACAGCCTCAACTGGCATCTTTTATTGCTACAGTGTGCCAAGGTTATTTGCCTTTGGAAAAGCAGGCATCTTTGTTTATCGAGGTAGCACCTGGGATTGCAATCAACCGAATCACAGATCGTGCCATGAAAAAAGCTGAAGTCTATCCAGGGATGCAGATTGTGGAAAGGGCTTATGGCCTTTTGGAACTTCATGCCTTTGATCAAGGCGAAATCCGGGCTGCTGGCCAAGCAGTGTTGGATTATTGCCAGGCTGAAGAAAAAAGCCGATTGAAACCAAAAATTCTTTCCTCAGAGATCATCACTGGCTTAGATGGATACCAAGCCATGATATTAAATCGAATGCGACATGGACAGTTCATCCTCCAAGGAGAAACTCTGTATATTCTGGAAGTCCATCCCGCAGGATATGCTGCAATTGCTGCGAATGAAGCCGAAAAAGCGGCCGAAATCAATTTGCTCGAGATGCGTGCTTTTGGTGCTTTTGGTCGTCTATATTTAGGCGGCAAAGAGACTGAAATTGCCGAAGCTGCTAAAGCAATCAACGCAGTACTTTCATCCATAGACGGACGTGAGAATAAATAGATCCATGCCCTCCTAAGATGCCGTTTCTAAAAGAATGGTTTTAGAAATGGTGAAATATCGCAGAAAGGGATTTTTGTGGACAAAGATTTAGAATCCATCCAAGAAGTCCGTGATTTGGTGCAGAAAGCAAAAAAAGCCCAGGCTATTTTATCTGAATATTCACAAGAAAAAGTAGATCGCTTGGTGGCGCTAATGGCTGAATATGGCTTTCGTGCAAGCCGAGAATTAGCAGAATTAGCGTGCCAGGAAAGTGGCTTTGGCAGTGTAGAAAGCAAAATCGCGAAAAACATGTTTGCTACGCACGACGTGTATGAAACGATTAAAAATATTCGTACTGTGGGTGTGATTCATAGCGACCCAATCCGAAAAGTCTATGACATTGCTTCTCCTATGGGCATTGTTGCTGGTATTGTGCCGATCACCAACCCTACTTCCACTGCACTATTCAAAATTTTAATTGCAATAAAAGCACGTTGCACGATCATTCTCTCTCCCCATCCAAAAGGCGTAAATTGCACCATGCGTGCTGCTGAAGTCATGACCAAAGCTGCCCAATCTTTGGATGTTCCGGATGGATTGATTGGATGTTTAAGCATACCGACGATGGCCGCTACCCAAGAGCTCATGCGACATCCAGATGTTGCTGTGATTTTAGCAACAGGTGGGACAGGCTTAGTTAAAGCAGCTTATACATCTGGGAAACCAGCCATTGGTGTCGGACCTGGCAATGCTCCTGCGTTCATTGAGCGGAGCGCTGATCTTGCGTCAGCAGTTCGTTGCCTGGTTGTTAGCCAAGATTTTGACTGGGGTACCATTTGTGCTTCCGAGCAATCTGTGATTTTGGATCAGCCTATTGAAGCTGCCTGTATACAAGAATTTATTCGCCAAAAAGCTTATCTTTGTAATCCATCCGAAACAAAGGCATTGGAAAAACTCATGCCAAAAGGAAGTGGAATTAATCCCAATCTAGTGGGCCAATCACCATCAGCCATTGCTGAAATGGCAGGTTTTAAAGTAAGCCCAGACACTACCATTTTATTAGCACGACAAAGTGGTGTGGGGAGTGCTTATCCATTATCCAGAGAAAAACTTTGCCCCATTTTAGCATTATATACAGAAGATGGATGGAAAGCGGCCTGCGAACGATGTTTTGAATTGCTGAAATACGGAGGTATTGGACATACTCTAGCATTGCATTCGCGTGATTCTAAGATCATCACGCTGTTTGCACTGCATAAACCTGCATCTCGGATTTTGATCAATGCTCCTACTTCTCAAGGCGGAGTTGGCTATGCTACATATTTAACTCCTTCCATGACACTAGGTTGTGGAGCATCAGGCGGCAATATCACATCGGATAATATTACGTGCCGCCATTTACTAAATATCAAAAGAATTGCATTTGGCAATTCTAATTTTTTCCCGGATTTGAAAGCACCGGAGGTTCAACTTGCTGTGCATGAAGAAACATCTCATATCCATGATCCTTTTAGCGATATGATTGTTACCAATCGCAATTCTTAAGGACATAGATATTGGACATTTGCTTTCACTTAGAAAGGCTACATCATCATGGAACGAAAATTTTCCGGCGAAAATAAGTCAGATAAACCAAGGACTCCCAAGCCGGACATCTCTAAGGCTGATAAACCAGCCGCTTTGAAAACAGATCGTCCGACTGCGGAAAAAACAGAGCGTCCAGGGACTTCAAAACCAGACAGTCTCCAAGTGGATCGTCCAGCCGGATTGAAAACAGATCGTCCGGGCATTGAGAGAACAGATAAACCTCGGTTCATCAAAAAGCCTGGTTTTCGTAAAGCTCCCACTTCAGAAACAGGCCCTGGTTCAGGAGCACCCAAAAAGTTTCGACCAAAAGTGCTAAAAGGGCCAAAGCAAACTTCCAATGTGCCGCCTAAAGTCAAAGAATTGATGAAAAAGCACAATTTATCAGCACGTGCTGCATTCCGCGTCTATAAAGGAGTTTGGACAGTAGAGCAAGCCATTCAAGATGATGTCAATCGTGAAAATAGGAAAAAACAGGCCGAGGAGATATGCAAAAAGTATCCGGATATGAACATGTCACTCGCTTGCTGTTTACTCAAGGATGGCATTACACCTGAGCAATTCTTTGCACAAAAACAAGAGAGAAGGAAAAAAAGGATCGAAAAACAACTGTCGCAAAAAAAGCGGCTTTGCGTGGATCCAAGCCAACGTTCTTCTTATGAATCATTGACCAAATTTTGCGACCAAAAAATAGCTTTAGAATTAGCAAGATATGGAGAGCGGTTTCAAGAGGGATATATCAAGGATTTTGGCCCTTATGAAATGCTTTTTGTTTCCGAAGGTGTGGAGTTCGATATACATAGGCTTAAAATTAAATACATGTATGAAAAAAGATTCAGCGAATTGGTAAAAAAATGGGTCGTGCTTGACAAAAGCATTCAAAAGAAAAAATTGCGCCCTGCATATCGTCCTATCAATCGCTATCAATTCCCAGAAGGAGTTCTGCAAGTTGGCGCAGAAATTATGCTTGCTTTGCACGAAGGAGAAATGATTCGCGGGAAAATCTTATGGTTTACCCCTTATGATATTATGCTCCAATCCAACAAAGCAGAAATTTGGGTTTTCCGTCATTCTATTGTGGAATGCGCCCTCATACGAAAGCCACAGTAACAAAACGAGAGTGCTCTTGCAAAAGAGTACTCTCTGTTCTAGCAAAATGAGGAAACCGTGAATTGTCGTTGGGTGATTCAAGAGGTAGAGCCTGAAAAAGTCCAAGAATTGAGTGCAAGCCTTCAATTGAGCAAAATAGCAAGCACCATTCTTGTGGCTCGTGGCCTCAAAAATGCTCAAGAAGCATCGCAATTTTTAAATCCCAAGCTGGCTTATCTCCATCACCCTAATTGCTTTTGTGGAATGAAAGAAGCAGCGCAGAGGATACATCAAGCCATCTTAGAAAATGAAAAAATCTGCATCTATGGTGATTATGATGTGGATGGAGTTACTTCTATTTCCCTCGTCTATGAATGCCTTCAGAGCTTGGGAGCCCAAGTATTCTATTATATCCCTAACCGATTGACTGAAGGATATGGCCTACATCTATCGGCAATCCACAAAATTGCTGAATATCATGCTCAATTGATGATTACTGTGGATTGTGGAATTAGCGAGCACGAGGCCATTGCAGAAGCCAATCGTTTGGGCATAACTGTCATTGTGACAGATCATCATGAAGTGGGTGCGATGGTACCCAATGCATTGGCTGTGATCAATCCGAAAGATCATCGAGGCAATTATCCATTTAAGGGAATCGCAGGGGTTGGCGTGGCATTTAAGCTGGCTTGGGCTATCTTCCAAACCTTTTCCAATGATCCTGATAAGGTTTTACCAGAACATCGTGCATTTTTGCTCAATGCATTATCTCTAGTTGCATTAGGAACCATTGCAGATGTAGCGCCTCTGCGAGATGAAAACCGTGTGATGGCACATTTTGGATTGATGGTTCTACAAAATACATCTAATTTGGGGCTTAAGGCACTGAAAGAAGTAGCACGGTTAAGCCAGGTCAGCCCATTAAAAGCTGAACATATAGGATTTCGATTAGGTCCCAGACTCAACGCAATGGGCCGCCTGGAAGAATCTTTTTCCTGTGTGGAATTGCTAACTACCAAGAATATTGATTCTGCACAACACCTTGCAAAACGCCTTGATCTTCAAAATCAACGCAGAAAAAATATTCAAGAGAAAATTTATCAGCAAGCCAAAGAACAGATTGATTCCAAAGGTCTTCACCAAAATAAAGTCTTAACTTTGGCTCATGAAGAATGGCATCCTGGTGTTGTTGGTATTGTTGCCAGCAGGCTTTTAGAGGAATTTTATCGTCCGGTTCTCATGATTGCTTTGAGCAATGGAGAAGGGCGTGGCTCTGCCCGATCTATCCCTGGATTTCATTTATTCCATGCTCTGCAGGAAGCAGAACCATACTTGATCAGCTATGGAGGCCATGAGCTAGCCGCTGGGTTTAAAGTGAATCGAGATAAAATTACTCAACTTGATGAATGCTTAAATAAACGCGCAGCCAGCCTTCTAGCACCAGTAGATTTACAGCCAGTGCTTTTGCTGGATGCATTGGTAGATTTAAGTGAAATTAATTGGGATTTAATTCGCCAATTGGCTCAAATGGAGCCATTTGGGGAAGGCAATCCAGAACCAGTTTTGATGGCAAAAAATTTGGAAATTGTTCGAGCTCCTAGCCCAGAAAAATATGGCCCCCAAGGAGAGCATCTGGGATTTCGGGTAAGGCAAGGATCCCAAGTTTTTAAAGCCATTGCATTTGGTGCAGGCAATTTGTATTCACAAGTGCAACAACATCGTTATTGTGATCTTGCATTCACTCCCAAAAAAAATTCGTGGGCAAATACAGATTATATTCAACTTCAAGTCAAAGATATTCTTTTTAGATAGGAAAAAGTATGCCAGAAAAAATCATCATGGAAACCAATATGGGTACCATCTATTTGGAACTCGATTCTGCTAAAGCTCCCATCACAGTGCAAAATTTCTTAAAATACGTAGATGCTAAATTTTATGATGGGTTAATTTTCCATCGCGTGATCCCTAATTTTATGATCCAAGGCGGCGGATATGATCCCCAGATGAAGGAAAAGAGCACGAATCCGCCTATTAAAAATGAAGCCAAAAATGGGCTAAGGAATCTACGTGGCACCATTGCAATGGCCCGGACTTCGGTTGTGGATAGCGCAACTGCCCAATTCTTCATCAATCTGCAAGATAATGCATTCTTAGATAATGGTGCCCGCGATTATGGCTATGCTGTGTTTGGCAAAGTCACAAAAGGCATGGAAGTCGTGGATGCCATTGCTAAAGTCCCGACCAAAAAGGGAGGTGCCATGTCCGATATTCCCACCAAGACTGTGCAAATCATTTCGGTCAAGAGAGCGCAATAAAGCTGCCCAGGAGACATTCATAATGTTGAAATATATCTTATTGGTGTGTGTATGCCTATCCCTAGGCTATGCACAAGAAAACTATAATTGGCCCAAATGGCGCGGCCCCAATGCAGACAGCATTTCGCTAGAAACAGCATGGAATCCCAAAGCAATCACAAAATCCAAAGTAGTTTGGCAAAAAGAAGTCGGCAATGGCTATGCTTCTGTCGCTATCCAAGATGGCTATCTTTATACCTTGGGCAACCAAAGAAAACAAGATACGATTTGGTGCCTAGATGCCGCAACTGGAAAAGAAATTTGGAAGTATTCGTATGCCTGCATACCAAATCAATATCCTGGATCACGAGCCAGTCCTGTTGTAGAAAATGGATTGCTCTATAGCTTGAGCAATGAAGGTCATTTATTCTGCTTGGAAACCCGCACAGGCAAAGTAAAATGGCACCACCAAGTTCAAGAAGAATACGAAGCTGAAATGCCAGAATGGGGCTTTGCTTCTTCTCCCTACATCAGTGGCCAACGTCTATTTCTGAATATTGGAGAACATGGGATTGCTTTTGACAAAACCACAGGCGAACTTTTATGGAAGAGCAACCCTAAAGTACCTCCTGGATATGCGACTGTGGTTACCTTTCAAAAGAAAGGTGAAGAAATTGCAGCCGTGTTTGGCAGCAAAGCAATGTACTTGGTCAATGCTGCAACAGGAAAAAAACTATGGTCCTACCCTTGGGTCACTAGCTATGGAGTCAATGCAGCCGATCCGATCATTCATCAAGGACGCATGTTTATTTCATCCGGCTATGGCTATGGATGCGCAAGTTTTGATATCACAGGTGATACCCCAAAATTGCTTTGGAAAACAGAAACCATGCGCAACCACTTTGGTACTTGCATACTCATAGATGGTTATTTATATGGCATTGACGGACAGTGCTGGGGCAGTGGAGCATCTCTGAAATGCATGAATTTCACCACTGGGGATGAAAAATGGTCTGTTGATGTTGGCTTTGGCTCTGTGATTGCCAGCAATGGCTATTTGATTGTCTTAACAGACCGAGGCACAGTGAGAATTTTTGAAGTCAATCCTAAAATATATCGTGAAGTTGCAAGTGGAAAGGGATTGGACGTTGGCCGAGGCGGTCAATGTTGGAATATTCCTGTACTATGCAATGGCAGATTATATTGCCGAAGCAGCAATGGACGGTTGTCTTGCGTAGATTTGCGATAACATAATTGAATTGAAATGCTTCCTTTGAGTTAAGTAAGTAGTGAAAATAAACTCAGCAGACGTACAAGCCATAAAAAATAAGGATAAGCAAGTAGCAAAGTTTTGAAAATGGCTAAAAATAAGAATTATCATCAGGTAAAATTTTACAATTTTTTGTATAGCTTGTATGTGATCTATTGCTTTAAGTATTTGAATGCAAATATATTATGGTTTTCTATGCAAAAGCAAGTACCATTTTAATCAGCTATAGGCACCATGCTGTAACCTAATAAATAAGCGTTTTTCGTAGCATTGATCGGCTAATCTATTGGATTTTCCTAAGATTTATTGATGCTGAA
>JAKLHB010000106.1 GCA_022710345.1 Planctomycetota bacterium | reverse complement strand
ATGCAACGGCATCGAGTAGAGATATTAACTTTCAGCATATAAAGCACTTGCATTATACATTTTTATTGCAAGGGTTGCAAAACTTGCTTTCTGTGTTACTACAGAAACCTCTGATAATCGGTTGCTGAAATGTTTTGTATTGATTGATTTAAAAATAGGCAAACTGACTCATGAAGATATTGGACAAATGCAGTTGTATGTGAATTATTATACACGAGAGATGCAGGAAGATTGGGAAAATCCTACGATTGGCATCTTATTATGTGCTGATAAAAATGATGCAACTGTACGATATACTTTGCCAGAAAATCAACAGCAAATTTTTGCTACACAATATAAGCTTTATTTACCCAGTGAAAAAGAGCTTCTTGCAGAACTTGGTTGTCAGCAAGTTAATATAACTATGAATATGAATGCACTTAGACTCCGGCACCAGCCGAGTCCATTGTGCCTCCACATCTTTTTCGGCCCAACCTACATGAGGACGACGGCGATAGATCGTTGGTATGCAATGAACAAAGAGATAACGCTTAACTTAATGCCATAAATAAAGGATGATTTTATGAACAGGTTATTTACGCAAAAATTGTATTTTCTATTATTCATCACCATGCTTCCTGTTTTTGCCCAAAATTGGATATTAGTAGGAAGCGCTGGATTTTCGAGTGGTGCAGTAACTTATACCTCGCTCGCATTGGACAGCAGTAATGTCCCTTATGTCGCTTGCAAGGATTATGCGAATAGTTATAAAACGACAGTGATGAAATTCAATGGCACCAGTTGGGTGCTCGTGGGAAGTGCTGGATTTTCGGCTGGAACAGCAGACTATATCTCGCTCGCGTTGGACAGTAGCAATGTCCCTTATGTTGCTTACAAAGATTATGAGAATAGTTATAAAGCCACAGTAATGAAATTCGATGGCACCAATTGGGTGCTTGTGGGGACTGCTGGGTTTTCAGCAGGAGAAATATATTCTACTTCTCTAGCCCTAGACAGTAGCAATGCTCCTTATGTCGCTTATCAAGATGAAGCAAATGCCAATAAAGCCACAGTGATGAAATTCAATGGCACCAGTTGGGGATTGGTCGGTACTGCTGGATTTTCGGCTGGGACAGCAAAAGATATCGTGCTTGTCTTAGATAGCAGCAATGTTCCTTATGTCGCTTACCAAGACGCTGCGAATGCGAATAAAGCCACAGTGATGAAGTTCAATGGGACCAGTTGGGTTTTGGTCGGCACTGCTGGATTCTCGAGCAGGATGGCAGGGCTTTCGTTTGCCTTGGACAGTACCAATGTTCCTTATGTTGCTTATAAAGATTATAGCAACTCGAACGCGAGAGTGATGAAATTCAATGGAACCAATTGGGTTTTGGTCGGTACTGCTGGCTTTTCAGCAGGTGCAATCGAATATATTTCCCTAGCCTTAGACAGCAGCAATGTTCCTTATGTTGCTTATGAAGATGGAGCCAATGGGAATAAAACCACAGTGATGAAGTTCAATGGGACCAGTTGGGTTTTAGTAGGTACTGCTGGCTTTTCTAGCGGTGCAGCAACTTATATTTCTTTAGCCCTAGACAGCAGCAATGCTCCTTATATCGCTTACTCGGATGGGGCCACTAGCTCCAAAGCCACTGTTATGAAATATCAGGCACCTACAGCCATTGAATTGCTGTTCTTCAAAGCAGCATATTGCCAAGACCACATAGCCATCACTTGGGAAACCGCCACGGAATTGGACAATGCAGGATTCCATATCTGGCGGAGCAAATGCCAGCATAGCTTAGAAGCTCCATCACCAGGCAGCTATACCAAAATTACTGGCTTGCTCATCCCAGCACAAGGCGGTGCAACTTGGGGTGCAAACTATAGCTTCACAGATTTCGCCATCGAACCCGGCAAAACCTATTGGTACAAGCTCGAAGATATCTCGAACCAAGGGATCAGCATATTCCATGCACCTGTGAAAGTCAAAGCTTTACCATAGCAGGCTCATGCACCATGTTGCTACGTTTTCCTGTGTCCCGTCAGGACACGATAAGAGCCTACATAACCTGGGGTTAGAAGCCCCAGGCTTTATTCCCAAACCGCTTCGCGGCAAAAAACTTTGCTGCAGTGCAATCTTATACGAGAGTTCTCCTATAGATCTTTTATGCGGGAGCAAGAATGCAAGAATATGAGTTTGGTTGCGTTACCAAATCTCTGCGAAATTGCCAATCAAATATGCGAATGGAGCAAGAATGCAAGAATATGAGTTTGGTTGCGTGTACAATGGCAAATTTTTCTGATTCTAATGGATATGTTAGTTGATGCCACGTCTTGACAAAACTGGCTTGTTGCCACGTCTTGACAAAACTTGCTTGTGCTGATTCAACTGCGCCTGAGCAAACATTCAAAGACAATTGACTTGCTACTGCCAAGATGCTTTTTCCTTATTTTTCCTTTTTAATATTGACAATTGGGAAATCTTTGATGGTTTTTGGGATTCCGATGGATGGGGTTTGGCTGCCAGAAGTCAGCTCAGGGACCCGTTGGGAAAGGTATAAATTGAGTTCATTGACCCACACTTGGGAATCTGACGGCAAGTCTTTTAAGCTGTAATCGGCTTTGCCTTGCAAGCCCTCGATCAAAGCTTTGGTGAATGCGCCATTGCCCCATTGTGGGTTTTCGTAGGAAACTTGATTGCCTGTGGAAGATGCAAAAACCACTAGACCGTTTTCTGCACTAGTCAAGCCTAAGAGCATTTTGTTGATGTCTAATGAAGAGCGTTTGGTTCCTGTGACTGCTCCAGAATGGCAGGTATCTAGGAAAAATAAGGTTTTGCAAGGAAGCTGGATCAGTTCATCGGTGATTTTGGAAAAAATCACACTAGTCTGAGAAATCGAGTCAATGTTTGCATCCACTGGCAAGAAATAATAATTGCCTAGCTCATCTTTAATTCCATGGCCTGCTAAAAAGACCATGACTACATCTTCGACAGTAGCATTATCGCGTAGCCATATCAGCCCATCTTGAATGGCCTTAGCATCGGCTTTTTCATCCAAAAGAAGACGCACAATGGTATCGTCATATAGCTCACTTTGGTTGGCTAAAATTTGGGCAAAATCCTGGGCATCTTTGGCTGCGAATCTAAGCTTTAGGCCAGGATCCGCGTATTTGCTTATGCCAACGGCCAGGATGTAGAGCTTTGGTTTGGTTAAAAATTCCTTACCCTGCCATTTAATATGTACAGTAGCAGGCTCACTGACCGCATATTTGGTCCGGGCAATCACAGAAACCGTGCAATCCCGGGATGGAATTGCAATTCGTTGTTGATGGCGGTAGCTACCGCGGCCGATATTTCGCTCTTTAGCAACCTGTCGGCCATCCACTTGCACCATAAAGTCGCTGATTGGCTCACGAGGCGCACGAGAACGAATGTCAAATTCAACAGTGATCTGGCTTGCCAGCAATGGGGTATTTTCTTTGGGAGAAATGATTTGAACTAAAGGGGACAAAGCTTTTTCCAAAGGCACAGCACTAGATTTTGCCAATAAATCCTGAGAAATCTCACCTGTGGAAATGATATTGGCCAACAATTCTGGATAATACAAATAGCGGTACAATGGCAAAAAATCCGCAGCATCCATAATGCTATTGTTTTTATGCCAACCGAGCAATTGTTCACTATTGACCGAGCAATCATAATAGCCTGCACGAGCTGTTTCTTTATCAGGATGCCATATAATCCAACGTTTGCGATCTTTAGCCGCAAATAAACAAAGCATTTCTTGGCCATCTGAGGCTCGATACCAACGGATGGTGCCATCTCCTAGCCCTGCCACAGCCCAACGCTGATCTTCGGTTAATGCGATGCACCAAACTGTGCTAGAAGTAGAAGTCGCCCAAAGCAATTTTCCAGAGCGCTCAAATAAGCGAAGTTTTTGATCACTGCCTAGTGCAAATTTTTGGCTTGCTGAATGGCAGGCTAACGCAACCGCAGATTCATCTGCATTCCAGGCCAAAGCTATGCTATTCAATTCCGGGGCGGTTCTGTACTCAGGGGTATTCCAACGAATATCAAAGCCAGGCAAGGTAAAAACAGCTTTGTTTAATTTATCTATCTCTGTTAAAGGAACGAAATTGATGGCCCTGGACTCCAGGGAAAATTGAACAACATCCTTGGCTTCCTTTTCTAAAGGAAACTGCACAACATTGCCTTGTGCTGAAACGCGAAATTGCTCAGGGTTAGGTCGGAAATCATGCCCAACTGCATTGTACATAATGCTAAGCGAACTATATTCATCCACAACTCCCCAGGACGGATCTGCGCTTGCAAAAGCAATGCCTTGATTTTGCAAAGCCAAGATGTGGTGGATTGCATATTGGCAAACAGGCACCTCTTGCTTGCTACCACGTCCATAACTTGGCCAAATGCAAACCTGGTTGATGTTTTGTTTATAATATTTGCCTGCTGCATAAAGAAATTCTCCATCACCCGACCATGCAACGCATCGTAAATCAGCACCGGGAAGATTTTCAATCCTAGGGTGAATATCAGGAATTAAGCTCAGGTCATCGGCGGAAAAGATATCTATTTGGACAGTATCGGCATATCCTACGGCAAGATAGGGTTTTTTAGGGGAAAAGCTCACACCATAAGGCCGGGTTCCACTTTGAGATTTTTGCGTGGCAATGAGCTCACCTTTTTTATTGTAAAGCCGAATATACCCATCTTCGGAAGTGACCGCAAAGCGGCCTTTGTTATCAAAGTCAACCATATACGCAGTGCCGTCATAGTGTTTGTCCCACATCACCAAAGAATAGTCTTTGATTTGGTACAATCGCACACCGCTATTACCGCCCAAAGCAATGGCAAGTGAATCTCCAAAGCGATTGTAGGATAAATGCCTCACCACATTCGGCAAATCAGTGATCCGGCGAATGAGTTGACCTGTCTCTACATCAAAAAAATAGACAGATGCTTTGGATTCCCAGGCTAATCCTGTCCATCCTGCACAGGCAACTGTGCGAGCATCGGGAGCAATCGCCACTGCATAAATTTTGCCTTCATTTCCTTGTCCAATGGGCAACCGCAATGTTTTCCATAATTTGCCTTCATCAGAGAGCTTCCAAATCCGGACTGTTTTATCCAATGACCCAGTCACCAGATACTGATTTTGCGGATCCGTTGCCAATTTAGTGATTTCATCCGTGTGCATGCCTACATCAAGCTGCAGCATTGGTTCATCCGACAATGGCTGCGGCTCTGGAGGCTTTTGGCCTAAATCTAGCCTTGTGGATAGACTTGGACAACCCCCACAGATTGCAAGTATAGCAAAGAAAAATAGCCATTTCATCATGCGCACTCCTCCTTATTCGTTCCTGATTCTAACGGATTTTAGGAGTCACCACTGTGGAGTTCCCCCAAAAAGCGCTATCATCCATTAGTTTTAAATCCATTAATCACTAACAAACACTGTGTAGTCCCACGGTATAGGGTTGCTAAATTGAAGCAAAAAATACGATTGAATTTGCTCTGTGATAGAATCTATGAGCACAGCTTGTTGCAGTTTAGAAGCACAAGCGATCAAGAATTTATCTTTCCCATACTCTACCAGATATGGAAGTTCAATATTAGAGATTGTGCTGCTTGTATGGTTTTCTGGATCAAGAAGAATAACACTGTTGCCTAATACATTGGTAATAGCAAATTTACGATTCCCATATCCAATGGAATATAGGCTGCCTCCTACATCGTATATTTGAACATCCCATTTTTGCTTTGCATTGATGGTGTAAATCAAGCCTGTCGTATGGATCATCGCAAAATAATCATTTCCATAAGCCAATCTGATTAGAGTAGGAAATGATTGATTTTCCCAAAATACCTGCTGATCTCCTTTGATGGTGTGTTCTATGTTCAAATTTTCTGCATTGATCAGGAAGAGAATTCCAGGTTGACCAGCATTTTTTTGATGCACACTCAACACAGCAAAATAACCATTGCCATACACGATGTTGTACGGTATGTATTCTTCATAAGGAGGCTTGTTGAGTGGAATGGTGGTCACTGTTTGATCTAACGCATTCAAAAAACTCACCGACTGGCTTGTGTGATTGAGCATAGCAAAATAAGGCTTTTCTGAGACCGCTTCTCCAAAATCCATGGTCCAACCACCGTTTTGCCCGGTTAGGATAGGGTCTGGCTTATCAGTAGAACGTGCGTCGCATACGTAAAATGCATCATCTCCTGCAAATGCAAATTTTTCGCGGCCGGCTGCAATCCCATAAAATTTGACATCCTCAGTCCATTGATAGGATGCATAACTTTTATATGTTTTGGCATCCACAATAGCCAGTTGCTTGGAACCAGAGACAGCTAGGCATGTTTTTTGATCATAAACTCCATACTTTACAAAATTGGTTGGCTCTAAAAAGCCCGTCCACGTCATATCTTGGGTAGTGGCATTCACTGTAAGACAGGCCCCACCGCCTGCTCCTATCAAAAATGTTGAAGTTTCTGAAGCAACGGCAGAGCGTAGTGATTGATTTGCAATTTTAAGAGTATATGGCAAATTATCAATTGATAAGACGGTATTGGTTCTGGAATCCACTAAAAGGACATCTGCATTCGGATGTCGGACTAAAAAGTATGGATAAATAAATGTAAGCTGTAATGGGCTAGAATTCACCAAGACTGTGCTAGTGGTGTATTGATTGATGTCAAAAAATGTGATGGCATTGGAATAGCTTTGGGCAATGGCAAATTTTGTGTTTCCAAACACGATTTGCTTGGATGCAATGCCAATTTTTACAATTTCGGCTAATTTAAATTGTTGTTGATTAGTAAAGGCATACCGTACTAAAGCAAGCGCATTTTGGTTCACAGCCACTGCTATATGAGACTGCCCATGTGCAATAGCAGTTGGATATGCCCCACACGCTATTGTTTGGTTAAGCTTTGCTCCAGTATTGTTGACTAGAATGATGCTCAGTGTATGATCTACTGTTTCATTTGTACCAGTGGCATTGCTGTTGATCGTTCCAAATAATGTGGCACCATCAGCGATTAAGCCATATAGAGGAATATGCACAATTTGGGTTGGAGCTTTCCCTACATTTTCTAAATAAACCGGGTTAGTGATCTCTGCCTCGCTATCATACAATATCATCACTTTATTTTCAGACGGAATAGTGACGGCAAAGTATCCATAGCCATAAGCAATCCCACCTGGTTGTTTTATCTCCATCATAGGCTTATGAGTACCACTGATATAATCTAAGACGACTAAAAAACCTTGTTGAGATATTGGATCATCTAAAAGAATCAGCAGATATTGTTTTCCAAAGACCATGTCAATAAATCGAGGGAATGACATGGTTGGCAGCTCATCGAGGGCGATTTCAGTGTATTCCTCATTGGTAACCGCTGAGATGATCTTCACTGCAAACGACAATCTTGCTCCACTTTGTTTTTGCACAAGCACAGCAAAATATCCATCCCCGTATCCATTTCCATAAGCAGCGTGGCTCCATTGGCTCACGTCTGGATCTTCGAGCAATTTTGCAGCACCAGGGTTGCCAAGGTCTAAGATCATGGCATATTTTTCATCAGTAAGGCACATTTTTTGAATGCCATTGGCTTTGAGTTGCAACGTGGTGCTTGTGCTACTAAATAAATTCTGGGCAGTGACAGTGTATTGCATGGTTTCTGTCGGATGAGTAGGCGTACCTGTGATCACCCCAGTTTGGGTGTTGAACTCCAAACCATTGGGCAATTGAGGTGTAATCTGAAATTGCGTAGCAGAACCAGATTCTAAGTTAGGAACATTGGAGGGATCAGCGTATATACGCCATACGTTGCTGGATTTTGGCTATAGCTTAGCCCTTCTACAGGAGGAACATCTGATCCATCTGGAGAGCAGCTCCATAAGATCAGGAATAAAAGCAAAAAGAAGAACATCTTGAAACCTGATCGCATAGAAAATTCCACACTTGGCCGCTGGCCTTTTATTGAAGGCGGGCAAAGCGAGGCCTCACTGATTACGTTTGCTGTGGAGTCTGACCAAAAAACGTTAGAATCACCTATATTTTGCATTGATTATTTATGCAAACTATTTAAAGGCATGAACAGTCCAACCACGTGTGCTTTATCTCAAAAAAACTTGCGGATTTTTCAAAAAATTCACACGAACACCTTCTGTATGCAAACGATCATAAGCTGCTTTTGTATCGGCTAGATCTGCACCATAACTGTTGATCTGATCCCAAATGACTTCTCCATTCTGGAAAGAAGGAAAAAGGAAAAACACGTTCTATCCTGATTGTATGGTATAATATTTTTATTCTTTTGTCAACATCTAATTATGGTGTATTCTATCTAATTTAATATATTGCATAATATAGTGTTATGAAATTTATAGCTTGTCAATTCTTTGGCTTTTGGATTTATTGGTGCCAACTAAGTTTCTTTACATCTCATAGTATGATACATCGTAAACGTAAGCGTGAGCGCTCACGCTCACGGCAACAGCTACGACTACGTTTTTTCAAAGAACTGCGGAATGTAGGTTATTTTTTGAATCACTACATTGTGTTATGTCAAACAATTTAGCCGCAATAAATCCAAAAAACATTGCAAACCAGTGTCTGTAACTTCAATTTTTCTTGAATATTATGCCCATAAAAAAATAGGCGATGTTGGCTAGCAGATAGGACAAAGATTTTCGAACAATGATCTTAATTTATTTTTTATAATATTTTAAAAAATATAAAAAAGAATTCTTTCCCTGCTATTTTTCAAAAATCTTGACATTTTTTATATTGCATGATACAATTTGATGCATCTAGCAGATTGAATATTGTTATTCCATTTTCCAAAAAGGCTATTTCTATGGATCAAACGTATGCTTTTTTGTCTCGGGACCTGGTTCAATTGGACCAGGAAACGCAGCGTCTCATTGAGTTTGAGACTCGACGGCAAGAACGCAAGATCATCTTGATCGCGTCCGAAAGTATCTGCCCCAAGGCAGTTTTAGAAGCTCAAGCTTCTCCATTTTCCAATATTTATGCAGAAGGGTATCCTTCTTTGCGCATGAGCCGCAGGGAACAGGATCAAATCCAAAACGTAAGCCGTTTGTTGGCATTTCATCGCAGGTATGGTGATCGGCGACATTACAAAGGCTGCGATTATGTCAATTTTGTTGAATCCCTAGCCCAAATTAGAGCTGCTCAATTGTTTTGCCCAAAGGACCCAAGCCTAAAGTTGCAACCAGAGGATTTGTTTGTCAATGTTCAGCCTCTTTCTGGTGCTGCAGCGAACAACGCAGTGTATCAAGCTCTTGTGCAGCCAGGCGATGTGGTTTTAGGGTTAGCACTTCCTCATGGTGGTCACCTCACACATGGCAGTGAATTCAACCGATCAGGTAAATTGTACAAAGTGATCCATTATGAGATCAATCCTCAAACTGGAAAGATGGACTACGATCAAATCCGTCGTCAAGCTTTGGAACAACACCCTAAGATGATCATTGCTGGTGCAAGTGCGTATCCTTGGGAAATTGAGTGGAAAAAATTACGCGCAATTTGTGATGAAATAGGTGCCTATCTGTTTGCAGATATTGCTCACCCATCAGGCCTAGTGGCTGCAGGTTTATTCCCTAATCCAGTTGGGTATGCGGATGTAACCACCTTGACCACGCATAAGACTTTGTGCGGGCCACGTGCTGCGATCATGATTGCCACTGATGAATGCTTGGCTAAAAAACTAGACAGCGCAGTTTTCCCAGGTGAACAAGGCGGCCCTCACATCAACACCATTGCTGGTTTGGCTGTGGCTTTTAAATTAGCGGCTACCGAAGAATTCCGGCAACTCATGCAACGTGTGATTGACAATGCCAAGGCACTGGCTGAATCATTGCAAAAGCGTGGGTTATCATTAGCGTACGGCGGTACTTCTACCCATCTTTGCTTAGTGGACCTCAATAAAGTGCAGACTCCTGCAAATCGGCCTTTGAAGGGCGATGTAGTGTCCAATATCCTAGATATTTGCGGAATCACTTGCAACAAAAATACTATTGCCGGTGACATCACAGCCGCAGATTCTAGTGCCATTCGGCTTGGAACAACGTGGGTCAGTCAATTAGGTATGGGTGTCCAAGAGATGGATCGGCTTGCGGATCTGATTGCAAAAGTCATTTTCAACATCCAAAGTTTTCGTGTGGAAACAGCCGGTGGAATTCAGGGACGCGGCAGAATTTCTGCTCAAGTATTGGAAGAAGTACGCGCTGGCGTTGCTGAATTGATGAATTCTGACCTGCATCCTCATTATCCTGTGTATCCTCATTATTATCATAGCGCTAAAGGTAATTCTCGAGCGTTGTCTCATCTTTCTAAGCCCATGAGTGCACATGTAGAGGAATGGTATTTTGCTCAAAATCATGCAGTGTTGGTCAACACCATTGAATCAGGCATTTTAGAAATTGTTGGTGAACGCGCTGAAGAATTCTTGGGTCAAGTAGCAACCGCAAATATTCGACAACTTCAAGTTGGACAGGGCCTACGCTCCTTCTTGCTTAAACACTCTGGTGAATTGATGGGCGATGTCCATGTTTTCCGTATGCCAGCTTTAGCTGATGGATATCCTCGTTTTTGGCTGGTGACAGAACTACAAACACGCGAAGCAATCAAAACTTGGCTCAGGGATCTATCCGATGGATATGTGTATTTTGACAGCCGCTGCGTTTATACTAAAATTGACGGACCTGTGGTGGTGAGTGATCTATGGGAAAGCTTCCCTGCTTACCTTAGCTTAACCTTGGTAGGCCCTGGAGCCACTGAAGAGCTTGAAAAATTATACCCAGTTCTTACACATACCAAAGAATTGCAAATCCAAGAAATTTCCATAGATTCAGAGAAAATTTGGGCCACTCGCGGCACTTATGGACAGCATGTCTATGAATTCTATCCTAGGATGGAACAATTGCCATTAGTTGTTGCGAAACTCCGCGAAATTTTCCCTGGTTTGCTAGATGCCACGCTTGCTGTGGTCTCCAATCTGCGAGAGCAATTGAAGCTGCCGAAAGCTGGTGTTGCTGCCAAAGATTTAGTCGCGCAATTCCCAAGTTATTTTGGAATGCAAAAGCCTTATTTCATTGGGCAATTGAGCATCCAAGAACATTTACCTAAGAGTACCTCAAAACGAGCCCATGAGTTCAAAATGTATGATGGGCCAGCCAGATGCACTTGTCTGGCAGAGGAACATCAAAAATTGAGCGATCGAGGCCTGGTGCCATTTGCAGGTTGGCAAATGCCGATTCTCTATACCTCCATTTTGGAAGAGCACAAAGCAGTGCGTCATACAGTCGGCCTCTTTGATGTAAGCCATATGGGTGTTTTAGAAATTTCTGGCCCAGGAGCGACTCGATTCCTAGATTTAGTCGGGACTAATTACGCAAGCAAGATTCGGCCAGGACAATCGCAATATTCCTATTTGATTGATCCAAATGGCAAAGTCATTGATGACATCATGATCTACTGCAAAGGCTATGACAATTTCATGGTCATTGTCAATGCATCCAATGCTGAAAAGGACTTTGCATGGCTCAAAGCTATTGCAAGTCGCGAAGTGATCATTGATAACGAATTCCCAAATCTTGAAATTGATGTATCACCTGTGCTCCGAGACCTCAAAGAGCCTAGTGCTGGCCAAGATCAAAGAGTTGACATTGCACTCCAAGGACCGAATTCTCTTCCTTTGCTCCAAAAGATTTTTGGTGGTGCAGTCAGTGACATGCTTCCTAAGATGCAAAAAGCCACGTTCATTGAAGTCGAGCTTCAAGGTACGCCCATACTTGTATCCAGATCAGGTTACACAGGCGCAGATTGGGGATTTGAACTGTACCTGCATCCACAACAAGCTCCTAAAGTTTGGCGCATGCTGCTGGAACAAGGTAAGCCATTTGGAATTCAGCCGACTGGACTTGGGGCCAGAGATTCCACACGCACAGAAGCAGGCTTCCCACTCTATGGTCATGAGCTCGCAGGCCAATGGGATATCACACCACATGAAGCTGGATATGGCTCATTCGTGAAATATCATAAACCATTCTTCATTGGTAAAATGCCACTTCTGAAAAAGGACGAAGCGAGCAAAAATACAATTGTCCGGTTTGAAATGACCGACACTGGAATTCGCGCTATCCGACCTGGTGCCTTGGTTGTGAATAAAAAAGGCCAAATGATTGGCATGGTCACCAGTTGCACATTCATTGATGAACGACAAATTGGTATGGCGTATGTGGATAACAGGTATGCCAAACTTGGAACAAAATGGGGCATCTTCATGTTGCCACAAGGTAGAAAAGTCCAACACAAAGACATTGCTAGCTTACAAGTTGGCGATACATTCCCATTGCCAGAAAATGCAACTGTGATTTCACGATTCCCTATGCGTTCTGAACTTGCAAAATCATAATCGCAACTCAAGATTCATTAAAATCAGAAGAATAAAATTGCTGCGTGAAGCCGGGGATACTGAAAAGGCTATCCCTGGCTCTCTTTATAACATGCAACTTAGAAAGGCGTTGTATGGCTATTGAAAAATTGCTCACAGCACTCAAGGCACACCTAGATCAATTGGATGCTAAAGGAGTGCGCAAAGGCTTTGAAATGGTGGTTACAGGCGTAAAACCAAGCCAAAATGGTTTCGGCCCTAGGTATTTCATTGCTGGCAAAGGTAATCAAGAATTTTTGAAGATGAATGCCAATTCATATCTAGGTATGTCCTTGCGCCATGAACTCATTGCTGCTGAAGAAGAAGGAACCAAAAAGTTTGGAGTTGGCCCTGGTGCAGTCCGATTTATCAGTGGAACCTACCAGGCGCACATAGATTTGGAACAACGGCTAGCGAAATTTCATGGCCGAGAAGCTGCCATGCTTTTCAGCGCAGCGTATATGACGAGCATGGGAGTTTTGGTGCCTTTAATCACAGAACAAACCCTGATTGTGAGCGATGAACTCAATCACAATTGCATCATCAATGCAATGCGTCTGGCTCGTCCAGCAGTCAAGGCTGTGTATAAACACAATAACATGGCTGAACTAGAAAATGCCATTCAAACCAACATTGGCAAAGCCAAACGTTGTGTTGTTGTAACAGACGGTATCTTTAGTATGCGCGGCGATCATGCTCCATTAGACCAAATCATGGCCATTGCTCAAAAATACCAGAAGGATTTTGAAGAAGGTGTTACAGTCGCGGCTGATGATTCTCATGGTGTTGGTGCATTTGGTAACACAGGCCGAGGGACAGAAGAATATACCAAGGCTCGTGTGGATATTTTGATTGGCACATTAGGCAAAGCCTTTGGGGTGAATGGTGGTTATGTCGTAGCAGATGCCACGACCATTGCATATCTCAAAGAAACTGCACCCATGTACATTTATTCCAACCCAATCACAGTTGGAGAATGCTATGCTGCTCACAAAGCAATCGAAATCTTGGATAGTCCAGAAGGTTTGAAATTGCTCGAACACTTGCGTAAAATCACAAAACAGTTCAGAGATGGGCTTAAAACCTTAGGTTTGGAAACATTGCCTGGAGAACATCCTGTGGTTCCTTTGATGGTACGCGACACTGCCAAAA
>JAKLHB010000105.1 GCA_022710345.1 Planctomycetota bacterium | reverse complement strand
GGGCTTCCAATTGGGAGTTCATCAGAAGGTATCATACCCATATCTTGCCACGTCCCTAGTCAACTAGCAACTAGGGTAATAATACAAAATAATTTTGTCCAATTTACCTGAGCATCTTAGAAAATGCAAGTCTAATTTTTAAGAAACTGGTTCATGGCAAAAAAAAACGCAGGCTATGCCTGCGGTATCATTAAAATTTTTCAATATCACGAATTTAGGTATCCGTTGCCATCTCTTCATAACACCTGCCAATGCAGCGCTATAATCAATAAAATTTTTTTTGGAATAAAATAACTGGAGCATTGCTTTCGCTGCGTAATTCTATACGAATTACGCGAATGAAGTTGGGGTTCTGACATTCTGGAATAAGCTTGGCAAAACATTCATTCAGCATGATATATCCAAACCTTGTATATTTTCCATAGACATACCTGGGTATAATAGGGAAGATACGAACGCGCAATTTCTTTTCATACAAAATCTTAAGAACAAGTCTGGCCTTTTTAAGGCATATCCAATCCAAAGCAATGAGAATCCTCTCCTGAGATACATTCAACATCCGTAATTGAAAAGTTGGAAAATGGATGAGTTCGCTATGTTTTTTCAAATTCAACACTTGCAATGGTGGAATTTGTTGTTTTTGTTTACGTAGGATATGAAAATAGATTCTAGGATGAGCAATCATAACTGCCTCCAAGTAATCAAGTTATTGACAGCCTGCCAATGCCGACCCAGGGCGAATCAAGCCCAACGGCAATATACGCTTTGCTTTCTATTCTACCGATGGGTTGGACAAAACAGCTTGAAAATGCATATATTTTTTTCCATTTACAAAAAAATTTGGTATAATTTTTTTCATTTATAAAAAAGCGATCAAAGAGTAGAGAGAAAAAGCAATGGCCTTGGAAGAAATCGCAAATGCTGAAGAAATCGTAAATGACTTGGAATGCAGTATTTACTTTTGCTTAGAACGGATGCTGTTGGATCGGCAGGAAAAGCTATCTTCTGTGGAAGTAGATATGCTTCATAGCATCAGCCACAGTATCGTTGCACAAAAACATCATCAGCCTAGCAATTTGCTTGAAATCAAAGCGCATCCAGTGTTTCAAAATACACAACGTATTTTTCCAGAGCAAAATCCACTGGCACTCGTTGGGATTCAAGTGGTTCATGTTCAAGAATATATTTTTGGATCTATCCACACGTCTGAAATACTTGGTGCAGCAAGAATTGTTCGTGAATTGGAAAATTTTTTACTGGATATGCTGCAAGCTGAATTGCAGATCAATGCCAGCGTTGCCCAAAAATTGCTCTGGGGTTGCGAATCTGGGCAGGCAATTTTGCTCTTGCCATATTCAAAAAATAACCTAGCCCAGGCTATGGCAAAAAAATTTGCACAAGAAATTGGCTACAATGGGTTCAGTTTCGTGGTACTAGACATTCAGCCGATTGAACTTTTATACGGGTATAGATGCTACCAATATATTCAGCCTGTTCAGGCTCATGCAAGACTTGCTCAAGGTCTGTTGCGATATACCCCTAGTTTGTGTTTTGGGGGATTGACCGCTTTTTTACAACGACAATTGGCGAATCAGCAAGATACTGCAATTCCCTGGCTTTATGAACCAAACGCCACACACCATTATTGTGATTCTTGCCAAATCTGGCCTGCAATTGCTCCAGTGACAATCACCCCAAATCGCTGTAGGCAACTTTGTCGCGTTTGCCTTGCCAAACACCAGCATGGGGTTATGCCGTCTCTGATGCGTGAGTCAAAGCAAAATGGACTTCATCGCAGCTTTTATGAATTGGCCGATCAACATGGTTATATTGCTTTGCTTTCGGCTGAAATCCAGAATATCTACCCTCTTATGCAAAGCTTGAAAAATATCTGTGAATACCATACAAGCACAAAATTGATCAGCAAGGCCTTAATATCTGCCTATTCTCGATCCATAGAGCAAGTATGTCTTCAAAATCGGATCATTCCTTTAATGCTAGGTAAAGATGGGATTGTTATTGTATTATCCGGCGAAGATGCTCTTACTTTTGCATATTTATTGGCCTACTATTTTGAAGAATTCTATGCGTGCAATCTCTCAAAAAGCAATTCTACACAAAAAGTGCCTCAGCTTGGTCTTTGCCTCGGGCTTGCGATTGCCCAGCCGATTTACCCAATCCATTTGCTCCTCACATACGCACAAAAATGCCAATGGTATGCGAGATCATTTTTATATCAAAATGCTCAGGGCAAGAGCGGCATTTATTTTATGGAAGTGACAGACCCTACTTTTATTGCTCAAACCCAAGACTCTACTACGAGTGGCAATCCGTATGATTTGCCTTCTTTTGCCCAATTTCTTCAAGAAGTTGCCTGGGTGCAAGAGATTCCCCCCAGCATTTTGCACGAAATCTTAAGCGTTTTTGCCAAGGGAGAAGATTTTGTCAAGCATTATTTTTTATATCAAGTGGCTCGCAATGCCAAGCTAAAAAAATTTGTGGACACTATGATTCAGGAAAGGCAATTGGACCAAACTGATTATTACAATTGTCTAGAAAAAGTGCTATGGAGAGAACAAATCTTCAAAAATGGCAGCAGCAAACGTTATTCTCCATTTTTAGATTATGCTCAAGTACTCAATGTATTGGGCAAGCATGCACGGAAAAAAATTGCTGTGATTGAGAAGGAGCTCCTGCATGTATAGGCTAAAAATTAGCATACATCTAAAAACAGGTCTATATATGGGTGGATATTCTAGCTCAAACGAAGTAGATGGGGCATCTGCAAGAAATGCATTGGGATATCCGATGATACCTGCATCTGCAATCAAAGGGGCTGTCCGAGAAACCCTAGATCGCTTGCTCAATGCGCATGATCCTCAAAGGAATTGCCATCCACCTAAATGCAAAGAAATGTGTGGCAGATGTCTGTCTTGTACCCTATTTGGCTCTTGGGAAAAACAAGGCATCTTAATTTTTCGGGATGCACATCCGGCAAACTTCAACAAGCAGGATATTTCTCCGGATGTCTATTATGAAACACGGCAGCATTGTAGCATGTACAGAGATATTAAAATTGCAGATGATCGTAAAAGCCGGACGTATGAAATTGTGCGTGGTACAGAAAATGTATGCTTTGTGGCGTATGTTTTTTCAGAACGAGAACTGACATACGAAGAAAAAAGCGTGCTCACACCAGCAATCCAGCATACCATGAGCATTGGAGGCGGCAAAAGCAGGGGCCTTGGGTGGATTAGCATGGTCCCAGATGATTGGGAATTTATGCCAACGCCAGAGCCTGTTCAATTTCGTCTCAGTGAAACAGTCCACTTAGAAATTCAAGCTATTTCTCCATTGAACCTAGGAAATTTAAAGCCATTCCATAATTTTCATGAATCCTTGCCTTTTATCCCAGGCAGGGCTTTACGGGGAGCTATCGCACGTTTCTGGCAAAATCGGGAGAGTCCAGCAGAATTCCAAAATACATTAGGTTTATGCAATTCGCTCTATTTTGGCAATGGCTATCCTCTTTGGGATCATAAGCCCACACAATTTTTACCATTGACTTTTTTTCAATGTGGAATATGCACTGGGCCAGCATCTTTACATGACTTGCTATTTTTTTTACTCATTCAAAAAATAAGCGCGTCCAAAGATATATTTTTCCCAATCCAATACGTTTGCCCAAGCTGCGGACATCCACTTTGCAAAAGCTCATCTTTGCTTGTGACAGAAGGCTTAGACATTTGCATGTTGCAATATCAATTTATCACACGATTGCCTGGAAATCGCATCACCAATGCCTCACAAGAAGAGACTCTTCATACAATCCAAATCATTCCTAATTTTATCAAACATAAACAAAAGATAGAACAACTTGCCTTTATGGCCCAAATTAGCCATATTCAACCAGAGAACGCTCCTAAGATAGCCCAATTGCATCAAGCAGAAATATACCTAGGTGGTGGTCGTACTCGTGGACTAGGCCATTGCAAATTATTGATCCATCCGGATGAAGCCCAACTCCAATGCATTGATTTAGCAGCGCGCATTCAGTCGTGGAACAAAATGCTACATCAGAATGCCGCTACTTTTGCAGAAATGCTGTCAGACCTAGGGCTTCAAGAAACTTTTTGGCAATCATTTCATCAAAAGATATACTTTTCCCTCACTTGCATTTCAGAATTGGCAATTTCTGGAAACTCGCAAGCGATGGTCGCTTTACCAACAGGCGAATATTTACGCAAGTGGTATCCTTTTTCACTCACACTTCATTTGGAAGCTGCGTGGTTCCATACAACCATGCGTGGAGAATGGAACCACTCTACCCTATCTATACAGAACATCATTCCAGTCTTTATGCCAGGTTCTGTGTTTGTTTATTCAATCCCAACCAATGATTGGGAAAAAGACGTATTGCAATTGACAGAATCATTAGTTACATTGGAAAAGGTTGGTCTTGGACTAAAGACCAAACAGGGTTTTGGATCAATCGCTATTTGCCAACTGTTTGCTGAAACTTACCCAAAAGAAGATTAGATAGACTGTCTATCGTCCATCTACTTCTAGCCATTTGGTCTTTTTCTTGATAATTCTCAAGATTATCCAAATGAAGATACTAACGCTTACGATGATGATCCATTGTAAATCAAATTCTAATTTGCCATTTAGCAAAAGTTCGCTCACTTCTTCCAATCCAAACATAACGAGTATTAAGGAAAAAAAACTATTGGATTCTCGTTTGAGCACTGTTTTCCAAGAAAATGGCAAACTTGGTGGTACATAATTTTTGAATTTTGGGCAAAATGTTGGTATTTTGTTCGCCCACTCTTCGTACTGATTCCCAAATTTATTTCTTAAAAACGCTTCTTCTGCAAACATAATTCTTTCATAGTAAAGCCAGAAACTAAGGATATAAATGATAACAAGCCACCAAAATCCTGGAAAGAGTGCTACACCCAGCCCTATAAAAAAGTTGCCTAGGTACAGGGGATGCCGCACAAGAGAATATATTCCAGTTGTATTTAGGCTATCTGCAACTTGTTGTTTAGTATTTTTCCCAGATGTCCGCTTAGGAATATGACCAATTGTAATGATTCGAATGCTGAGCCCTAATACACTAACTAATAAGCATACCATCTCCCAAATCTGGTCCACTATTTTGCTATGGAAAAGATAATCAAAATCATGCAAAGAAATTAGAAGTATCCCAATTAAAGCCAGCGGAAGATAGCTTCTCCAACGAAATAGCCAAATACCGCTCTGTTCAAAATCTTCTCGAAGTGACATGATTACTCCTTTGCTTTTATTCATAAAACTTATATCGGATTGACTACTAGTTCATAACTTTGGATATGCAACAAGGTTTTTCAGCATGAAGTATTGACATCCAACCCAATGATAACAATAATAACAAAACTGTATCAAAAAAACAACACTTGCCCAATATTTTTTAAAAAAAGCAGTGCTTCATAAGCTAATTTCTCATTTAGAAAAGGCAGTAAGTTAGCGCTGTCGCGGGTGAATTTGTGAATCTCTTGTTGCAATTTAGTTAGAAAGGGCAGTAAGCTAGCGCTTGCTGCGCATGACATTTGTGAATACTTCTCTGGGCATTCAAATTTTATCAGAAATAGAAAAGCGAAAAGGCGAGCTAGTTCGCCGGGCGGAAACCTTTGTAATCACAAGCAAGATCTTTGAGTTAGAAGATTTTGGGAAAAGTCAATTGAACAATCTATTAGGCATTGCAATCCGTGAATTTGATATGGCTGTGATCATCAATTTCATTCGATATCAAATCGGACGCGATAAACGAGAACGAGATAAATGGGCGTATGAAACTGGCAATCCATCTCGTACCATTGGAGACCAACTGATCTTAGAAATTGAAAAAATTAAGCACGAAATGGCATTGCCTGTGCTTCATGGTTTTGCTGAGTCTAGTTTGGGCGAACAAGAAAAGGCGCAGAGGCTTACTGAAATTCATAGTCATCTCACTCGCTTATTTCTTGGATATATCAAACGAGCGTATACTTACTACGAAGCATTTCCGCCTAGATAAGGATTTTCCATGCAAAAGCTTGGTTTTCAAGCCCTTCATTGTCGCGTACAATTCTCAGGCAAAATTATTTGCAAAACTGCTCTGCACATTGGCAGCAATCAATCCGTGGAAGTGGATCAAGTTGACAATCCTGTGATGCTGGACATCAACAAAAATCCATTCATTCCAGGCTCTTCTTTGAAAGGAATGTTGCGTGTCACACTAGAGTCTCTCTTGCGTGGCATTGCAGAAGAACATTGGCAAAAATTAGCTTGTAATGTCCTGGATGAAATGCATCAATGCATCAGCAGAGAAGACAAAGAAAAATGGCAAGAACATGATGTTTTAGAAAAAAATATCTTACGAAAAAGCTGTGCTGTATGCCATTTATTTGGCTCACCATGGCTTGCATCTAAAGTCAAAATACCAGATATGGTACTGGCCCAAAATCGTGCACTTTTAGAATCTCGAACAGGCGTGGCCATTGACCGAGATAAAGAGACAAGTGCAGGAAAACAGTTGTATGATTTTGAAGCTGTTGTGCCTGGAACTAAATTTCAATTTGAAATGATTGTGGATAACCCAGAAGATTACGAATTAGGCATGCTTGCAATCAGTCTGCGGCAATTCAATCAAGGCTATGCATGTTTGGGAGGCATCACTTCTCGTGGGCTTGGCAGAATTACTGTGATGATTGAGCAAATCCACAGCATCACAGCCCGCGAAATTTTGATGGGTGGTGCAGGAGAAATAATCCCGCAATCTCCTGTGAATTCGGTTCATTCTGAAATCGAAGGTAAACTGCAAGAATACATCGAATCCCTCCGAAAATGGCTAGCCACAAAGGCTTGGCTATATCATTAAAAAAGGGCAGTGAATGTTTAAGACATGGATGAATCAAATTAAGATTTCCTATATGCTCCATCCCCTAGCTCCCATGCTGATTAAAGAAGGCAAAGAAACCGCGGACCCAAGTGTTCCAGACATGGCTTTTGTTCGCACAGAACACTATGAACTAGGGCATACAGTCTATATCCCAGGAAGCAGTACCAAAGGTATTTTGCGAAGCCATGCAGAAAAAATTGCACGCGCTGCTCGTATGTATGTGTGTGATCTTTTCACGAACTCCTGCAATAATCGGCAAAATATTAGCCAAGATACCACAGGCAAAGAAGCATATAAGCTTTCCTGCATTATTTGCAAGACATTTGGATCAACCCAACTGGCAAGCCGTATTCGTTTCACAGATGCATATCCAAGTCCTGAACAACTGCACACAGATCAGGATCCCAATCGCACTGAATTGCGCTGTGGAGTTGCAATAGACCGTCTATTGGGTTCTGTGGCACATGGCCCATTTGATTTAGAAGTTGTGACACGAGGAACATTCCAAGGCGAAATTACCTTGCGCAACGTAGCACTATGGCAGGTCGGATTGCTAGGTCTAACCTTAAAACATCTCAACGATGGCATGGTGCAATTTGGCTTTGCAAAAAGCAGAGGGCTTGGCCGGGTAGAACTCAAACTGGATCAAATTAAAATTTCAGCTTCTATTCAAAATCATGTTTTAAAAGGAATTGCAGCCGGAAGCTATGAAGCAATCCGACGTGAATATGGATTAGAAAAAATAGTCGGAAGTGACCAAATCACTCTTTCAGCATATCAAGAAGACAAAAGTTGGGCCCTTGGACTTTGGAAAGACATCTGGCTGAACGAAGATCAGTCATGGGAATTTTTACGACTTTGCGCCATTGGTCCATTAGCTCAATTTATAGAACTCAATCATTGCTAAATAATTATGTCAAGAAAGGAAAAAAAATGCGCTGGATGCGTTCTCGAAAAATCAAGTTGCTTTTTCTCACCTGTGTTGCTATAATGGTGAGCCTATTATTTGCAGAAATTTTGTTACGATTCCTTGAATTTGGGCAGCCTTTATTTTTGCAACCCGATCCTTTGCTTGGCTCTAGCTTGATTCCCAATCTAAGTGGGTGGTTCAGGTCCGAAGGCAAGGCCTATATCCAGATCAATGGTGCTGGCTATCGAGATCAAGAACGAAGTGTTCAAAAAAAAGCAGGTGTTTTTCGTATTGCAGCGCTGGGGGATTCTTATCTTGAAGCACTTCAAGTTCCTATGGAACAAACGATCACTGCTTTGCTAGAAAAACAACTTCAACCTGCAGAAGTTTTAAACTTTGGCTGTAGTGGATATGGCACAGCCCAAGAATACCTAAGCCTTCAGCATAGGATTTGGGCATACTCTCCTGACGTAGTGCTTGTGTTTTTCACTGTGGGCAATGATGTATTTGATAATTGCAAAGAGTTAAGTGGGCAACCACGCCCATATTTTACATTACAAGATCAAAAGTTAGTTCTAGATAATTCATTTCTCGATTCTGATTTTTATCACAAGCATACTAGCTTTTTATTCCAAACGTTCCGCATATTGCAAAAAAGGTCAGCGATTGTCCAGATGGCATATCGCATTCAGTCACAAAGAACAACTGCCAGGCTTCTCCAGCAGCAGCAAACTTTGGCACAGCAATATGGAAGCGCTGGCATAGAACTGGTAGATTTTACCTATCAACCACCACAACCAGAAGGACCTGCTTTGGAAAAAGCATGGCAGATTACCCAAGCCTTGATTCATGCGATTGCGGACGAAACGAAACAGCATAATGCAAATTTGGGGTTAGTGCTGATCCCGCATTGCTGGCAAGTTCATCCCAATCTTGAGGCAAGGGAGCATGTTTTGAAACAGTTGAAGGTACAAGATTTTTCATATCCCGGCATCCGCTTAGCGCAAATTTGCAGTTTGAAAAAAATTCCCATACTTGATCTAGGCCCGCAATTCGCTCAGTTTAGCCTTGAAAAAAAGGTATTTCTGCATGGCTTTAATGGTTCCGGCTATGGCCATTGGAATAGTCAGGGGCATCAACTGGCCAGCGAACTTGTGGCAGATTGGGTTCGCAAATTGTGGGTTGGCCAAAAATAAATTAAAGGGTTATTATGATTCGCAAGATTGTAATTGCTTTGCTGATATTTACCAATGCTCTTTTATGGTTGATCCCATCTAATGTAGTACAATTGATTAGCCGCAATCGCCATATTTTATTAGGCCGATATTCGGTGGAGCGTATGAGTCTTTTGGTCGTGCTTATTCCAATCACAATTTTTGCAATCTACATCCTGCGTGCTAATGCTCAAAATCTGAAAAAGCGAATCTTCCAAGTTATTCTTGCTCTTTTTGTCTTTGCAATAGGCTTTGTTTTCAGCGATGCTTTATTACGCGCCATGCGTTCTCCACGATACCACTTAGATGAAATGCGGCATCGTCCAGAACTTCAACAATATAAAGTGCTAATGGCAGATATCCCTGAGCCTGCGCGAACATATCCCAACCTGCAACCTGGTTATGCAGAGATTGCATGCACTTTGACTATAGATAGCCGCGGATTTCGTAATTTACAAAATTTAGAGCAAGCTGATATAGTGGTCTTGGGAGATTCTTTTACTGAAGGCTCGCATGTATCAGATGAACATCCTTGGCCTGTTGTGTTTGGACAAGCGACTAAAGCAAAAGTATATAATTTAGGCATGTCAGGTGCAAATCCACGTGATTATCTCATTATCTTTGAGAAAATTGCACAACATTTAAAGCCTCAATGGATTATTTGCATGATCTATGGTGGCAATGATTTTCGTGCCAGCAAAGTGGATGTCCCCATGCCAGATGCTATCCCAGATCAGGATAGTGAGAGCTCCAAATCCAAAAGCCAGGTGAAACAAGCCAGCGAAAGCAAAGAAACTTTGGCCCAAAAATTTCGCAATTATTATAAATCTTCGCCTATTGTATTAAACTGCAAACAATTTATGATAAATTATTTAGGCCCGATTCATTCCAAAGGATCAGTTGCAGGCGCAGAAATAATCTCCTGGCTGCCGATTGAAGTTGCTCATCACTACTATGCATTCCAGCCCAAAGACCTTATGGATCGCTACAACACACAAGCTGAATTTGAGCAACATCCGAATTGGTTGAGTGTTGCCAATATTATCTTACAACTTCAGCAACAATGTCAAGCTAAAGACATTGGGCTGATCTTGGTTTACGCACCAACCAAGCCCGAAGTGATCCTACCTTTGGTAGAAGAACAGTTACCTTGGGACCAGGTACAAAAGTTTAGCCAGTTTGCAAAATCAAAATTGCCGCCTGCCCCTGAATTTCGTAGGTGCCTAATGGAAAATTTAGGTGTTCAGGAAAAAGTTCTGCAAGAATTTTGCTTGCAAAAGAGCATCCATTTTGTTAGTCTTACTACTCCTTTGCGATTGGCAATGCAACAAGGCCAACAAGTTTATTTTACTTATGATCAGCATTGGACACCACTTGGGCATATTATTGCTGCCAAAAGCATCAGCGAGTACTGGCAACAAATAAAAAAATAGACCAGTATTTTGTGTTCTGTTATGGATAATCTTCAAGAAAAATTTGACATCTTTTCTGGAAAGTATTTTTGCAATGACCTATATCCTGGGAATTTCTGCCTATTATCATGATAGCGCAGCAGCCTTAATCAAGGACGGGGAGATCATTGCAGCAGCCCAAGAAGAACGATTCACGAGAATTAAAAATGATGAATCATTTCCAACTCATGCAATTCAATATTGTTTGAAACAAGCTGGTATTCAGCCACATCAATTGGATGCAGTTGGATTTTATGATAAACCTATTGTAAAATTTCATCGCCTATTGGAGACATATTTTTCATTCGCTCCTGTAGGAATTCGATCTTTCTTACAAGCTATGCCATTATGGCTTGGTTTCAAGCTGCATATCCCCAAACAAATTCGTAAAAATTTAGCTGGCTTTGATGGTCCTATCTTGTTCACAGACCATCATCAAAGCCATGCAGCATCTGCTTTTTTCCCATCACCTTTTGAACGAGCCGCGATCTTGACCATTGACGGAGTTGGCGAATGGACAACCACCTCGTATGGCACAGGCCTTCAAAATCGTGTGGATCTCACACACCACATCCGATTTCCTCATTCTCTTGGACTTTTGTATTCCGCATTCACATATTATACAGGTTTCAAAATTAATTCTGGCGAATATAAAGTCATGGGGTTAGCACCGTATGGAGATCGCGCCAGTTCTACCAAATATGCTCAACTTGTCTATGACAATATCCTAGACCTTCGAGAAGATGGCAGTTTCCGCCTCAACCTAGATTATTTTAACTATTGCCAGGGTCTTACCATGACCAATGAGCGTTTTCATCGGCTTTTTGGCGGACAACCTCGCAAGCCCGAAGAAAAGCTCACCCAGCGGCATATGGATTTGGCAACAGCGCTTCAAATTGTTACAGAAGAAGCAATGTTCAGATTGGCCAAGCATGTGCGCAAGATGACGGGTGAAAAAAATCTTTGCATGTCTGGCGGTGTTGCCCTCAACTGCGTGGGCAATGGCAAGATTATTCGGGAAGGTGTGTTTGAGAAATACTTTTTCCAACCGGCTGCAGGTGATGCAGGTGGTGCATTAGGAACTGCATTATTTCTATGGTATCAATTTTTGAATAAACCTAGATTTGCAGACAATGTCCATGATGTCCAAAAAGCATCGCTTCTAGGGCCTTCCTATACCAATGAAGAAATCCGCGCATATCTCCAGGCTGTCGGTGCCAAATTCCATGCTTATGATAGCTGGGAGCCATTATTAGACCGTGTGGTGGAACTTTTGCAAGCAGAAAAAGTCATTGGTTTTTGCCAGGGACGTATGGAATTTGGGCCGCGTGCATTGGGATCTCGTTCGATCTTAGGGGATGCCCGCAGCACAAATATGCAAACCACCATGAACCTCAAGATCAAATTTCGTGAGTCATTCCGTCCATTTGCACCCATTGTGATGGAAGAATGCATGCACGAATACTTTGACCTAGAAGATCCTAGCCCCTATATGTTGCGCGTAGGATATGTCCGTCCAGAGCGCCGTATTCCATTGACTCCTGAACAAGAAAAATTGTTTGGCATTGAAAAGCTTAAAATTCCTAGGTCAGATATACCTGCCATCACCCATGTGGACTATAGCGCTCGTATCCAAACTGTGGATCAAGGCCGCAATCCAATTGTGCATCGCTTATTGCAGAAATTCCGTGAAAAAACTGGCTATGGAATATTGGTGAATACCAGTTTTAATGTTCGTGGAGAACCTATCATTTGCAGCCCTCAAGATGCCTATCGTTGCTTTATGAACACTGAGATGGACGTGCTTGTGGTAGAAAATAATATTCTCTATAAAGAAGAACAAACAAAAGCCAAAGGTGATCAAGAATACATTGCTAAATTCCAAAAAATGGACCTAAAAGAGGATGATGCTCAAGGTCATGGATTCCGCAGCCCAAAACAAATTTGGCGTGATCCTACCTCGGCCATCCGGGAATTCGGCAGTATTTTTTGCATTGGATTATTTGTCATCGGATTGTTCTTGCAATGGAAAGCTAGCCATTGGACATTGACATGGGATGTATTCGCAACCAACGCCAGCGCTTCATTTGGTTGGTGGCTCGTGGGCGGAATAGTAGGTACGCTCGCTGTTATTGCTCCCCCATTGGTTCGGCCATTGTATTGGCTATGGATTATGTTTGGCCAGTGCGCAGGTTGGCTCATGCAGCGGCTCATTCTAGGAACCCTTTATTATGCGGTCTTTGCACCTGTGGGATGGTTATATCGTCGTTGGTGTAAAGTGATCACAAAAAAGGCAGACACCAAACTGAGCACCTATTGGGAATCTAAACATTTAGCAGAAGACCAAGCAAGTTATTATCGCCAATTTTAAGGATTGAATATGGCTGGTGAATTTGAAAAAAAGCCTGAAATGGGCATCATCCAAGAATTTTTCCTCTTTCTATGGGCCAATAAACTTTGGTGGATGATCCCCATTGCTATCATTCTTGGGCTGTTAATTTTAATCCTCACATTTGCAGCGCAATCTTCCTCTGCTGCACCATTTATCTATACGTTATTCTAAAAAAATTTGTGCAGAAAATTAAAAAGCGTATGGGATTTACCATACGCTTTTGTTTAATCAGTGTAAGATCAAACCTGGGTAGGATAACATGAGTGCAAATCCAAAGCAAAAAAGTTATGGCTTGTGGATCATCTTGTTGATACTGGCGCTGCATTGCCAGGGCTGCTTCTCTGCTTTTTATCTTGGAAATCATATGATTACAGGCGAATCTTTCCCAAAGCTATACGGTATGAACGCGGAGGCAAAGTTGTATTTTGATTTTTTTCTTTTTCCCATTAGCTTGCCGTTTGCCCCACCTGCCTTTATAATAGGTATGTTCCGAGGTTTAGTAAAAGAATTAGAACATCCAAAGCCACCTCGGATTCAAGAACAAGAGCCAGCTCAAGATCAAAAAGAAAATCCCATAGAACCTGTGCCCATTCCTCCAGAGCCACCTCAGCCACTTGATTCTTACTAACGCCAAGGATAGAACTCTCGTATAAGTGCGCTGCAGGACAAAGTTTTTTGCCGCGAAGCGGTTTGGGAATAAAGCCTGGGGTTTTTAACCCCTGGGTATGTCGGCTCTTATCGTG